>NZ_KV811028.1:0-59905 GCF_001812965.1 Actinomyces sp. HMSC075C01 | reverse complement strand
GTGGCGAAGGGGTTGTTGCCGGGGCGCGGCGCACTGGGGCGAGGCCCCGGGGTCGGGGCGCTGCGGCGCGAGCCGGGCGTCGGGGCGCCAGAGGCGGAGGCAGGCTTGGCAGCCCTGGCTCCGGGCTTGGGGGCCTTGGGCGCCGCGCCCGCGGTTCTCGGCTGGGGCGCCGGCTTGGCGGCGGCCGGGGCCTGGGCGCCCTCACTCGGCTTGGCGCCCTGAGCACCTGGTTTGGGGGTGCCGGCACCCGGCTTGGGGGCGGCCGGCTTGACGGCGGGGCTCGGAGCGGGGGCCGCAGCACCGGCAGGTCCAGGCTTGGCGCCTTGGGCTCCCGGCTTGGGGGCGCTCTTGGAAGGCTTGGGGGCCTGAGAGTCGGTGTTGGCCGACTTGGCCGGCTTGTCGGCCTGGGTGTCCGCCGGCGCCTCCTGCACCTGGGCGGCGAAGTGCTCGCGAACCCGGCGAGCGACGGGTGGCTCAACGGCGGACGAGGCCGCCTTGACGAACTCTCCCTGGTCCTTGAGCCAGGCCAGGATCACCTTCGAGGTGACCTTCTTGCCAGTGGGGTCGAGCTCTTTCGCGAGCTCATGAACGCGTGGTTTAGCCACTTTTCTCCTGTCCGGTTTCCCACCCCGGACAGGGGTGGGTGCTTCTAGAGGCAGCTCATCGCTGGGTACTCATCGGGTGCCCATCGGCTTCCTACCCGCCTTCGCTATCGATGGTCCGCTCACCCGGTCGGGCAGCGGGGACCTCGCCGTCGTTGACCATCCTCCGTTCCAGGAACCCGCGTACCCGGGCCACATCCAGTGGTCCGCCGGTGCGCAGGGCGCGTGGAGCGGCGCGGCGTCGCTCAGCGAGGTCGAGGCACGCCGGATCCGGGTGGATCCAGGCGCCGCGCCCGGGTCTGACGGCCCGGGCGTCGACGTCGAGCTCACCGCTCGGCGTCAGGACGAGACGCAGCAGCTGCGTCCGTGGGGCCCTTTGTCGACAGCCGATACAGGTGCGCTCGGGCACGTGGGGGATGGTGACCACCGTCCGTCGGCGTCCTTCCGCTGCTCTGCAACCGCTGACGCGGGTACCGCAGCCGAGGAATCCCGGCGCAGGACCCGCAAAGGTCCGCCGGAAAGTCTACATCGCCCCACAGGGCGGTTCAGTCGCCCAGCTCTGAGGGACCTGTCACGTCGTCGGACTGGGAGCCCTGGCCGGGGGTGATCTCGCCGGACTCGGCGTCGGCGTGGATGTCGATCTTCCACCCGGTCAGGCGAGCGGCCAGACGGGCGTTCTGCCCCTCCTTGCCGATGGCCAGGGAGAGCTGGAAGTCGGGGACGATGGCGCGCGCAGTGTGCTCCTCGGCGTCGATGACGCCCACGGCAGCCACGCGGGCCGGGGACAGGGCGTTAGCGATGAAGCGGGCCGGGTCCTCCGAGTAGTCCACGATGTCGATCTTCTCCCCACCGAGCTCGGTCATGACCGCACGCACCCGCTGCCCCATGGGGCCGATGCAGGCGCCCTTGGCGTTGACGCCGCGGACCTTGGAACGCACAGCCATCTTGGTGCGGTGACCGGCCTCCCGGGCCACCGAGACGATCTCGACGTCACCCGAGGAGAGCTCGGGAACCTCACGCTCGAAGAGCTTGCGAACCAGACCGGGGTGGGTGCGCGACAGGATGATCTGAGCCCCGCGGGTGCCGCGCGAGACATCGGTGACGTAGGCGCGCACGCGGTCGCCGTGGCGGTAGCGCTCGCCGGGGACCTGCTCATGGGGAGGCATGATGCCCTCGTGCTCCTCGTCCAGGCGCACGTAGACGATGCGGGGGTCGCGCCCCTGCTCCACGGTGCCGGAGATCAGCTCGCCGGTCTTGTCCTTGAAGGCGCCCAGGACCTCGAAGTCGCGGCGGTCCTGGATGCGCTGGACGATAACGCTGCGGGCCGTGGCCTGGGCGATGCGGCCGAAGTCATCGGGGGTGTCATCGAAGTACTCCCCCGTGGGCTGGTCGTCCTCGTCGACCTCCGGGGCCAGGACGCTCATGTGCCCGGTGCGACGGTCGATCTCGACGTGGGCGCCGCGGATGGCCCCGGGCACCTTGGAGTAGGCCCCCAGGATGGCGTCCTCGATAGCGGGCAGCAGGTTGTCCAGGTCAATACCGAGCTCGTCGGCAGCGCCTCGCAGCTCCGGCATATTGATGTCCATGGGTCCTTGGGTCCTCTCTGGTCCGCTGAGCGGGTGTTCACTGGGTTCCCGTTGACGGTAGCCCGTGAGGGGTCGGATGGTCCATCACGTCTTTCCCGGGCAGGTCCGTCAACCTATCAGTTATCAGGACATACATTATTCCCGGTCACTACCCGTGGGGAGTATCCTATGGATCTTCGGCCTGTTGCCCGGCTCTAGAGCCCGGCCACCACCATCCGGGCCTCGATGATGTCCCCCAGCGCGATGCGGCGCTCGACGCCGTCGACCTCGATCCCGACCATGCCGCCGTTGTGCTCACTGGCGCCGTCGTCCTCATCGGCCGCGGTGACGAGGCCGGTGAGCTCACCGTCGGCCGTGCGCACCCGGGCACTATGACCAACGGCACGCCGGAAGTGACGCAGGGTGCTCAGCTCCCGCTCGGCGCCGGGGGTGGAGACCTCGAGGGTGTACTGACCCTTGACGGGGTCGGCCTCGTCGAGGGCCTGGGAGACGGCCGCGGTCACGGGCCCCAGGGCGTCGAGATCGAGGTCTCCGGGACCATCGACCAGGTCCACGAAGACGCGCACGACCGAGTACTTTCCCGCCCGGGTGGTCTCCACGCTCTCAAGATGAAGCCCGGCATCGTTGACAACGGGAAGGAGCAGATCGGTGAGACTGCAGGCCAGAGCGTCAGCGCGCTGGCGCGGATCCTTGCGCTGATCAGGGGCTGCCATGGTCGTTCTTCCTCCCGTACTGGCCCGAGGCGAAGGCCCGGGCGACGTGGTCAACATGGTCGAGGTGGTCGAGGTCGGGATCATGCTACCCGCCGTCTGTGGGAGGATTCCCCGGTGAACACTCGCCGCCCTCCCCTGCCCGCCCAGTCGAACGGCTCTCAGCCGGCCTACAGTGACCGGCTCGGCGCCAGGCCCCGTACCAGTGGCGACGCCGACGCGGCGGGCCACGGCTTGACGCGTCGCACCGCGGTGCTCGCGGTGGGAACGGCTCTGACCGTGGCGGTGAGCGGTTGCGGACTGCGTCTGGGGAAGGGCTCCCCGGCGTCCCTGCCATCGGCCTCGGCGGCGGAGACCGCCCGTGACGGCCTGGCCCGGCAGGCCGCGCTCATCTCCTCCACCGCCGGTGTGGTCGCGCAGGCCGGCGGCGGGGATGCCACGACGGTGACCCTGGCCGAGGGGGTCAAGCAGACGGCTGACGCCCAGCTCGAGACCCTGGGCGGGGTATGGCAGCCCTGGCCCACACAGGTGCCCTCCACCTACCCCACGGTTGCTCCGGTGCCGTCGGCCTCGGCGGGCGCCTCCGCCCAGGATCTGGCCACGGCCCTGGCCGATGGATCGACGCTGGCCCGCCGGGCGGCGATCGCCGCCGCCTCGGAGCAGGATGCCCGGCTCTTCACCTCGCTGACGGTGGCCTGGAGTCTCCAGCATGATCTCTTCCAGCCGCCGAGCTCGGCGGATAAGTCACGGGTGGAGGTGGCGCAGGGCTCCAAGATCAGCTCCGGTCTGCTGACCTCCTATGACGAGGCCCGCTACGCCATGGAGGAGCTTGCGGCGCGCAGCGACGACTCCCAGCGCACTCGGGCGGTCGCTGATGCCAAGGCCGCCACCTCCGTCGTCAACGCCGCGGTGGCCGCGGGCTCCGAGGACAAGCGGCTGAGCGCCTACGCCGCCCCGAGTGAGTCCACCGACCCCAGTGTGAGTACCCAGGTGCTCTGGGCCCGGCAGGTGTGGTCCGCCATCGTGTCCTCAGAGGTGCAGGAGGCCGGTTCTGCCAAGGCCTCCAGCCCGGCCCGGGAAGCGGCCGTCACCGGTGCGGTCGACGCTGCCCGCCGCGCCACCGCCTGGGGCGCGGACTTCTCCTCCCTGCCCGGCTACGCCGCCTGACATGCGTCTTGTCGTGACGGCCGTGGCCGCCATCGCCGCCCTGGCGGCCGTGGACCAGCTCTTCTTGTGGATGGAGCGCCGTGGCTGGATCTACTGGCGGCGCCGCAAGCGCGACCCCCGGGGCGCCCTCCTGGGTCCCATCGACAACGTCTTCAACCCGGCCCACGAGCACGCGGTTGAGCAGCAGGAGACCGAGGAGCGCCTGGCCGACATCCAGGCAGACACGGCCCCGAGGTGAGAAAGCCCGCCCCGCTCCGATGGAGATCCCCGTAGGACTCGTCGTCTCGCATGTGGCGGCAACGCGTCACACCTGCAGCACCGGATCGTTGGGGCCTCCGGCCCAGCGGCATCCTGACCCTTCCATCTTTTGAGGGTGCTCGGCCAGTCCGCCGGTCAACCGGGGCAATGAGGGTGCCCCTATGTGGTGTGTCTGGACTGCTGGGGGTTTTTCGGACAGTCTCGATGCGAAGCCCGTCCAGGCTGGGCTCACGGCCGACGAACTGCGCACACTCAAACAAGCACTCCACTGGCAAGCAGCTCGACTCGGCCACGATCACGAAGGACCGACTGACCAAGCAGGGTCTGTTGACCTGAGCGGGCGCCACGGAAGCCTTCCCCGACGGCTCCCGAACGGGAACGGGGCGACGTCGGGCCGTCTGCTCATCAGAAACGGTCTCGCCGCAGACTTTGGACTGGCTCATCGCACCCGAGCCTCGCTCCGACCGACGCGGGCGGGGACTGGGCAATGGAATGTGTCACCGCCGGATCCGGGGACCCCAGCCGACGAGACCGGATCACGGCACTCACCCGGCGGAACCCGCGCCATCGTGCAGGATCGTCAGGCAGGTCGCCAGCGCGGGGTTGCGGTGACGCGGGGCGTACACGGCCCGCACGGTGCGCGGCGCCAGAACGGCCGCGGGAATGGGCGCGGCCCGCTGGCGGCGGGTCATCGGCGCGGGCAGGACGGCGTTGCCGAAGCCCGCCGCGCTCAGTCTGCCCAGCAGCCGGATGTCGCCGACCTGCCCGATGACCGCGGGAACCAGGTGGTGGTCCTCCATGAGGCGGTCGAAGACCTCGCGGAGCCGGGTCCCGCGGCGCAGCGCGACCCATGCGCGCCCGTCGAGGTCGGCCGGCGCGACCGGCCCGGACGGCAGCGCCGGCCCCACGAGGCTGAAGGACTCCTCGCAGACCACCAGGGACTCCAGGTCGCGGCTGGAGGGGCGCGCGGTGTCGACGATCGCGAGGTCGAGGCGGCCGTCGCGCACGTCCCGGACCATCTCATCGGTGGCCTCCTGAACGATCGAGACCGACAGGTTGGGGTGGGCGAGGCGCACCCGCTCCAGCAGGTCGCACAGGTCGACCGCGGTGAGCGAGGCGATGGCCCCCACCCGCAGCTCCAGGTGCGCGCCGGTCGTCGCCGCGACCGCGCGCCCGGCCTCGTCGACGGCGGCTAGGGCGGCGCGGGCGTGGGGCTCCAGGGCGAGGGCCGACGGCGTCGGACGCACCGGTCGGCGGGTGAACAGGGCCGTGCCGAGCTCGCGCTCGAGGGACCGAACCTGCTGGCTGAGGCCCGACTGGGTGAGGTGGACGCGCCGGGCTGCCCGGGTGAAGGAGCCCGTGTCGAGGATCGCCAGGAAGCAGGCGAGGTGTCTGAGCTCCACGTGCGCGAGATTAGAAGAACTGATCGGTGGCTGTCAAAGCCGCTGTTTGCCTGATCTCAATGGGTTCGCGAGACTGCGGCCATGACGCACTCGGACATGGGACCGGCAGGGGGCCGCGGCGGCTCGAGGCGGGGCGGGCCGCCGGGGACGACGGCCGTCCTCGTCGGAGTCCAGCTCCTCCTGGTCCTGGACACCACCGTGATCACCTCGGCGACCCCGGTCATGTCCCGCCAACTGCACACCGGGGTCGGACGGGTCTCCCTCGCGCAGGGCGTCTACGCGCTGGCCTTCGGGGGGCTCCTGCTGCTCGGGGGCTGGTGCGCCGACCGCTTCGGGGCCCTGCGCGCGCTGAGGTGGGCACTGGGCGCCTTCGCGCTCAGCGGCGGGGCGGTCACCATGGTCGGCGCCGTCGGGCCGGTCATCGCCCTGCGGGCCCTTCAGGGGGCGTGCGCGGCGCTGGCCGCCCCCGCGACCCTGGCGCTCCTGATCGACCTGCCCCCGCGACGGGCGCGGCGCGCCCTGGGCTGGTTCGCCGCCGTGGGGGCGATCGGCCTCGCGCTGGGGGTCGGCCTGGGAACGCCGCTGATCGCGGCGGCGGGGTGGAGGGCGGGATTCACCGGCCCCGCCGTCATCGCGCTCGCCCTCCTGATCGGGACCGTCCCGCTGGGACGGGGGAGAACGGGCGGGGGACGGCGGTCGGCGGGGGCGGACGGACGCCCTCCCGTGCTCCTGAGCGCAGCGGTGACCGTCCTGCTCGCCGCGGCCGAGGCGGCCCTGCTCGCCAGGAGCTGGTGGACGCCCCTCGCGGCGCTGGCGGCGGCCTCGCCCCTCCTGCTGGCGGTCCTGCGCGCCGACGCCGGCCGGACGCGCCCGGTCATCCCGCCCTCCATGACCGCCGCCACGACGGCCAGGGCGGGGCTGGTGCTCATGACCGCATTCGGCGGGTGGCAGGCCGCGGAGGTGCTCCTCGTGGCGGTCCGGCTCGACTCCCTGCGGGCGGCGCACCCGTGGCTGGCGGGCCTGCCGTTCTGGCTCCAGGGCGCAGCGGCGCTGCTGTGCGCACCCGCCGTCCAGCGCCTGTGCGAGTCGGGCCGCTCCCTCGGGCCGATCATGACGCTCTCGCCCTGCGCCGCGGGTTTGGGCTTCATCGTGATCGGCGCGACCCGCTCCACGGGGCCCGCGGCCGCATGCGCCGCGACAGTCGTCTTCGGCGTCGCCGCGGTGTCGGCGAGCACGGCGGCGACCCTGACGACGGCGTCGGCCGCCGACGCCCCGCCCGGCCGCATCGGGGCCGTCATGACCTCCGCGCGCCAACTCGGCACCAGCGTCGGGACCTGCATCGTCGGCGCCCTGCTGGGAGCCCCACTCGGCTCCCCCGGAAGAGCCTGCGCCCTGGCCGCGGGGGCGGTCGTGATCGTGCTCGGCCTGGCGGCCTCTCCCCGGGACCGGCGGGCGTAGGGGCGGGTTCCGAGGATGAGTCGGCGTCGAGGCGGCAATTTGGGCCGATTCCGTCGGCCCGGTCCAAACCGGAGTCCGCCCGGGACCACCAACAAGGTAACTAGTCCACGAGGTTCAGCTCTCACTGCCTGAGAGTCAACCACGCTGTGTTGTCTCATGACTTCTGAGAACTCCGGACGTCATGGCATCTCAAGACACCGGTGGAGCAGGATTCCCGGCCGTGAGAGTCGTTGCTCGCCCTGTTGGCAGGGACGGGCTCGATTATTTTGGCGGTGCCTGGCATGCACTCTGCACGAGGGTCGGGGACTGCTGGGCAGGGGCGGGGTACTCCATGAGGTGTGGGGGCTCGTGCAGTACGCACAACCCTTGGTCAGTACACCCCCCTACCCTCGTGCAGTAACCTGCCCCGAGGAAGAGGACCGGGCCAGAGCCGGCGTTGAGGCGGTGCCTCGGGACCCGGTACAGGAGCCAGGAGGGGCCAGCCGAGTCCAAGGCGTTCGCCCCGCGGCCGGTACCGGCGCCGCCTGTCACAGGCTCTCAGCGGCCTCCAGGGCGGCGCGGACGGTGGCGCTGAGCTCGGCCGCTGCGGCGTCGGCGGGCACGGAGCGGCGCTCGCCGGTGCGGCGATCGCGGATCTCCACGGTCCCCTCCTTGGCCAGGTCCCGGCCGACGACGAGCGTGTAGGGCAGGCCGAGGAGCTCGGCGTCGGCGAACTTCACACCGGCGGAGACCTTGCGGCGGTCGTCGTAGAGGACCTCGACGCCGTCGGCGTCCAGGGACGAGGCGATCTGCTCGGCGACGTCGAAGACGGCCTGGTCCTTGCCGGTGGCCAGGACCTGCACGTGGAAGGGGGCGATCTGGACGGGCCAGGTCAGCCCCTTGTCGTCGTGGTTAGCCTCGGCCAGGGCGGCCATGACGCGGCTGACGCCGATGCCGTAGGAGCCCATAGTGACCACGCGGGCCTTGCCGTTCTCGTCCAGGACGGTCAGCCCCAGGGCCTGGGAGTACTTGCGTCCCAGCTCGAAGATGTGGCCGATCTCGATGCCGCGGGCCAGGTGGAGGGGGCCGGAGCCGTCGGGGGCGGGGTCGCCCTCACGGACCTCGGCGGCCTCGATGGTGCCGTCGGCGGTGAAGTCGCGGCCCATGACCAGGTCCAGGACGTGCTTCTTGTCGGTGTTGGCGCCGGTGACCCAACTGGTTCCCTCCACGATCCGGGGGTCGACGAGGTAGCGCACGGAGCCGGTGAGGACCTCGGTGCCGTCCTCGAGCTTCTCCACGCGCCGCAGCGGGGAGTTGGGGCCGATGGCGGTGGGGCCGATGTAGCCGCGCACGAGCTCGGGGTGGGTCTCGAAGTCGGTGTCGCCGGCTATCTCGACCTCGGCGGGGGCGACGGCGGCCTCCAGGCGCTTCATGTCGACGTCGCGGTCCCCGGGCACGCCGACGACCAGCAGCTCACGCTCGCCGCCGGGGTGGATGAGGGTGACGACGACGTTCTTGAGGGTGTCGGCGGCCGTCCAGGCCCTCCCGTCGGAGCGCGGGTAGGCCCGGTTGCACAGCTCGACCAGGGAGTCGATGGTCGGGGTGTCGGGGGTGTCCACGACGCGCGCCGGGCCGACCCCGGAGGCGTCCACGGGCTCGGGGGCCACGGTGGTGACGGCCTCGGCGTTGGCCGCGTAGCCGCTTGAGGAGCGCACGAAGGTGTCCTCACCGATCTCACAGGGGTGGAGGAACTCCTCGGAGTGGGAACCGCCCATGGCGCCGGCCATGGCGTTGACGATGACGTAGTCCAGGCCCAGGCGGGTGAAGATCCGCTCGTAGGTGTCCCGGTGGGCCTGGTAGGCGGCGGCCAGGCCGGCGTCGTCGATGTCGAAGGAGTAGGAGTCCTTCATGACGAACTCGCGGCCGCGGATGATGCCGGCGCGGGGGCGGGCCTCGTCACGGTACTTGGTCTGGATCTGGTAGACGACGGCCGGCAGGTCCTTGTAGGAGGAGTAGAGGTCCTTGACCGCGAGGGTGAACATCTCCTCGTGGGTGGGGGCCAGCAGGTAGTCCCCGTCCTTGCGGTCGCGGAGCTTGAACAGGGTGGGGCCGTAGTCGTCCCAGCGCCCGGTGGCCTGGTAGGGTTCGGCCGGAAGGAGAGCCGGGAAGTGGACCTCCTGGCCGCCCATGGCGTCCATCTCCTGGCGCACGATGTCCTCGATCTTGCGCAGCGTCCGCAGACCCAGCGGCAACCAGGTGTACACCCCGGGGGCGGCCCGGCGGATGTAGCAGGCGCGTACGAGCAGGCGGTGGCTGGCGACCTCGGCGTCGGCCGGGTCCTCGCGCAGGGTTCGGATGAAGGAGGTGGAGAGTCTGTGCAGCACGGGGTGATCCTACGGGGTATGGTGCCCTGACCCCAACGCAGAGCGCCGGGCGCCTCCCACCTCACTGACGCGTGCGACGCCGTCGAGCCCTCACGACCCGGGCGATGAGCGCGCCGCACGTCAGTGGAACGCTCACAGCAGCACGGTGGCGAACAGGCCCACCTGCTCGAAGCCCAGAGAGCGGTAGAGCGCCATGGCGGGGGCGTTGTAGTCGTTGACGTAGAGGCTCACGACGCCGTCGGCACCGACATGGTCCCGGCGCACGGCGTCCACCACACCGGCCAGGGCAGCCGCCCCGACTCCCCGCCCACGCAGGTCGGGGCGGGTCCACACGCCGGTCAGCTGGGCGACGCCGCCTGCTGGGGAGTGCCACAGGGCCCCGACGTCGGCCTTGAAGGCCACCGCCCGAGGCGATCCGGGTTGGACCGGCCCACCGACGCCGTCGTCGAGGACGACATAGCTGCGCCCCTGCTCAACGAGCCAGCCGACGTGGCGCCGGTATCCGGGACCATCGGTCGTGGGGTCGTATCCGAGCTCGCCGATGAACATGTCCACCGAGGCCGGAAGGACCATCTCCGTCTCGTTCGGATGCGCCCGACGCACCGCCTGTCCCACCCAGGACAGGGACGGGTGACGGGGCCGGTGCGCGCCGCCCAGCCCTGCAGCCGCGCGAGGTGCGGCCAGGACCGGCTGCTTCCAGCGCTCCTGGCGGGCACGCACTCCCTGCTCGTTGAGCGTGCCCCAGACCGCCGCGACGTCCCGGGCCGGCCCGCAGACGGAACCGTGCCTGGACAGGCGGGGTCGGCAGTGCTCGGCCAGCGCCCGGATCTCGCCGGCGTCCGCCGCTCGCAGACCGTGTTCGGGGCGTCCGGCCAGACCGAAGGGCATGAGGGAGCCGACCGACCAGGCCGCGGCGACGGGCTGTGCCAGTCCGCCCAGGGCGACGACGTCGCCACGCCCCCAGCGCGTCCAGCGCTGCATCTGCTGGACCAGGCTCACGGCGCAGACCGGTTCCAGGGCGCACAGCGACATGACTCCTGACACCTGATCGGAGGGGACCGGTGTCAGGCGGTCGGCGTGACGCTGAGCGCGCCTCGTGTCGCGGTGCCGCAGGAAGCTCATACCCGTCAGGCCCGGGCCGGCGCGGGAGGCGCCCGGCCCTCACCGGTCCTCAGCCGGCTGCCGAAACCATGGGGCTGGTGCCGGCCAGGGCCTCCTGCCCGAACTCCTCGGCCATCTCAGCGGCCATGGCCTCGGCGTGCTTGAGGAGGGTCTCGACGACCTGGTCCTCCGGGACGGTCTCCACGACCTGTCCGCGCACGAAGATCTGCCCCTTGCCGTTGCCCGAGGCGCAGCCCAGGTCCGCCTCGCGGGCCTCGCCGGGGCCGTTGACGACGCAGCCCATGACGGCCACGCGCAACGGAGCGGTGATGTTCTTGAGCCCGGCCTCGACCTCCTCCGCCAGGGTCCACACGTCCACCTGGGCCCGGCCGCAGGAGGGGCAGGAGACGATCTCGAGCTGGCGCTCGCGCAGTCCCATGAACTCCAGCAGCTTGGTGCCCACCTTGACCTCCTCGACCGGGGGCGCTGACAGGGAGACCCGGATGGTGTCGCCGATGCCCTCGGCGAGCAGGGTGCCGAAGGCGGCGCAGGACTTGATGGTGCCCTGGAAGGCGGGACCGGCCTCGGTCACGCCCAGGTGCAGGGGCCACTGACCGGCCTCCGACAAGAGCCGGTAGGCCTGCACCATGGTGACGACGTCATGGTGCTTGACGGAGATCTTGAAGTCGTGGAAGTCGTTCTCCTCGAAGAGCCCGGCCTCCCAGGTGGCCGACTCCACGAGCGCCTCGGGGGTGGCCTTCCCGTACTTCTTGAGCAGGCGCTTGTCCAGGGAACCGGCGTTGACTCCGATGCGCAGGGAGACACCGGCGTCGGAGGCGGCTTTACAGATGCCGGCGACCTGGTCGTCGAACTTGCGGATGTTACCGGGGTTGACGCGCACCGCGCCGCAGCCCGCCTCGATGGCGGCGAAGACGTACTTGGGGTTGAAGTGGATGTCCGCGATGACGGGGATGCGCGACTGCTTGGCGATGATCGGCAGCGCCTCGGCGTCCTTGTCGGTGGGGCAGGCCACGCGGACGATGTCGCAACCCGCGGCCGTCAGCTCGGCGATCTGCTGGAGAGTGGCGCCGATGTCGTGGGTCTTCGTGGTGGTCATCGACTGCACGGTGATGGGGGCGTCTCCACCGACGTTGAGGCTGCCGACCTGGATCTTGCGGGTCGGTCGGCGCGGCGCCAGGACCGGGGCCTGGGCACGCATCGTAGGGATGCCAAGAGCGATCGCTTCAGTCACCCGACCAGTATGTCACCCGCCCTGCCGGGCCCCGCACCTCAGGTGTGTGGCATCGCTCCCGCCGGTACCGATTTGCTCACGACCTGCCCGGCCCTGCGGGCCTCACAGCGGCGCAGCGATATCCACCCACACCAGGACCAGGGCCATGATGATGAGCAGACCGAAGACGACCTGACCGACCGGCAGCATCCTGGCCGTGTCCACCGGCCCCGGATCGGGCTTGCCCTGCGCCTTGGCGATCGAGCGCCGGGTGCCCTCCCAGCAGGCTCCGAGTACGTGCCCGCCGTCCAGGGGCAGCAGGGGCACCAGGTTGAAGGCGAACAGCGCCAGGTTGAGGCTGCCCAGCAGCATGAGCATGGTGCTCACCCGCATCGACAGGGGGACCGCTCCGCCCCCGGACACACCGCCGCTGGTGGCGTTGCCGGCCATACGCCCCATCCCCACCAGGCCCACGACGCCGCTGTCGGCGCTGCGCTGCTCAACGCCCAGCGCCGCCTGGACGGCGTGATAGAGGCCCACCGGCAGGGTGGCGATGGCCTTGACCGTCCCACCGATGGCCTGCCCGATGATGCCCGGGATCTTGGCGGGGCTCAGGGGGATGGTTCCCAGCGACGGAGAGATGCCGACATAGGGGCGGGCCTGGGTGCGCACGGCCCCGGAGGCGTCCTTGACCGGGGCGCCCTGTGCGTCGCGGACGGTGCGCTGGGCCTCGACCGCGGTGACGCTCACGGTGCGCTCGGCTCCGTCGCGCTCGATGACGACCTCGGTGGGGCTGGTACCGCCGGCGGCGATCCGGGCCTGAAGCTCCTCCCAGGTGGAGACCTTCACCCCGCCCCAGGAGACGATCCTGTCGCCGACCTTGATGCCGGCGGCGCTGGCGGGGCCGACCGGGTCGGAGTCCTGGCAGGGGGCGCCCGCGTCGATGTCGGACGAGACACAGGGGGTCACGGTCGACAGCGTCGTCGTGCGTCCGGGGATCCCGACCACGCCGACGGCCACGGCCAGCAGCACGATCCCCAGGACCAGGTTGGTGAGGATTCCCCCGGCCATGACGACGAGCTTCTTGGGGACGCTGAGGTGGTAGAAGGCCCGATGCTCCTCCCCGGGCCGGATCTCCTCCAGGGCCTCGGCGCGCGCCTCGCCCACCATGCCCAGGCTTCCGTCCTTGCGTCGGCGGTCCGGTCTGCCGGGCCTGGCCGGAGGCAGCATGCCGACGAGCTTGACGTAGCCGCCCAACCAGATGGCCTTGACGCCGTATTCGGTCTCCCCGCGCTTGAACGACCAGATCTTGGGGCCGAAGCCGATGAAGTACTCGGGTACCTTCACGCCGAACTTCTTGGCGGGGATCATGTGCCCGAGCTCGTGAAGGGCCACTGAGACACCGATCCCGATGACGAGGATGACGATGCCCAGGATGTAGGCCAGGGTGGTGCTCACGAGTGCGTTTCTCCGTTTCGTGCCGCGATGAGCTCGTCGGCGCGGGCGCGTGCCCAGGTCTCCACGGCCAGGACGTCGTCGAGGCCCGGGCCGGTCAGGCCCTCGTGCTCCCCGACGACGGCCGCATCGATCTCGACGATGTCCAGCCACTCCAGGCCGCCGGCGAGGAAGGCGGCGACGGCCTGCTCGTTGGCCGCGTTGAGCACGGCCGGGTGGGTGTCCGAGGCCGCCACGGCGCTGCGGGCCAGGTCGACGGCGGGGAAGGCGGCGCCGTCCAGCGGCTCGAAGGTCCAGCTGACCGGTTCGCGCCAGTCGTTGGGAGTCACCAGCCCCGACAGGTCGGGGCGCTCGGGCCAGGTCAGCCCCAGGGCGATGGGCAGGCGCATGTCGGGCGGGGAGGCCTGGGCGATGGTGGCGCCGTCGGTGAACTCCACCATGGAGTGAATGACGGACTGGGGGTGGACGACGACGTCGATCCGCTCGGGGGCCACGTCGAACAGGAGGTGGGCCTCGATGAGCTCGAGCCCCTTGTTGATGAGGGTCGAGGAGTTGATGGTCACCACCGGCCCCATGTCCCAGGTGGGGTGCTTGAGGGCGGCGGCGGCACTGATCCCGGTGAGCTCGGCGCGGCTGCGCCCCCGGAAGGGTCCGCCGGAGGCGGTCAGGACCAGCCGCCGCACCTCGCTGCGTCCGCTGAGGACGGGACTGGTCAGTCCCTTCTCGTGGCGGCCGCAGGCCAGGGCCTGAGCGATGGCGGAGTGCTCGGAGTCCACGGGAACGATCTGGCCGGGTCGGGCGAGCGCCTGGCGGACCAGGGCGCCCCCGACGACGAGGGACTCCTTGTTGGCCAGGGCCAGGCGGGCTCCGCTGGCCAGGGCAGCCAGCGTGGGCAGTAGGCCCACCGAGCCGGTGATGCCGTTGACGACCGTGTCGCAGGCCCCGAGCTCGGCGGCCTGAACCGCCGTGGTCGCGGCGTCGGGGCCGGTGAGGATGGTGGTGACCGGGTCGGGGCGGCCCGCCTGGGCGGCTGCGGCTCTCAGGGCCTGGCGCAGGCGGTCGGAGAGGTCCTCTCCCCTGCTGGTGACGGCCAGGACGGGGACCTCCCAGGTGATGGCCTGGCGGGCCAGGAGCTCCAGGCGCGATCCACCGGCGGCCAGGGCGACCACTCGCGGGGCGTGCTCCCCCAGGCGGGAGAGGACCTCGAGGGTCTGGGTGCCGATCGACCCGGTGGATCCCAGGAGGACCAGTCGTTGTGGGAGATGGGAGGGCACTGGTGCGTGGCTGGTCATGGGGTGGCAGGTTTCCTCAGGACGGGCTCGGCTCACTCGACGGACAGGAGGACCTCGACGACGCGCGCCAGGTAACGGTCGACGCTGGGCTCCCCGTAGGCCTTGTTCCCCCGGGCCCGGCGGAAGACCGCTCCACGCACCTCGCTGGAGGTCAGGGTGGTGTCGGAGTCGAAGTAGCCGGCGATGCGGTCCATGAGGGCGTCGACGTCGGTCTTGTCATACCCCTGCCCGGAGGCCGGGGCGAAGCGCTCGCCGGCCGGGCGCAGCAGACGCGGGTAGAGGGTGGTGGCGAGCTGGGTGACCTGATCCATCCAGGCCTGGCGACCATTCTTGGCCACGAAGGCCGCGCGCCGGCGCTGGAGGAAAGCGGCCTCTAGCCGGTCGAGGGCCGCGTCCACGGCCTGGGGCTGGTAGCCGCGCAGGACGACGTCGAAGGCGACGGTGCGCACGCCCTCGGAGTCCATCTCGTCGAGCTCACCGGCGTCGTAGATCTCGTGAGCCGTCTCGAAGTAGCGGTCCACCTGCTCGGGGCGGTAGCCCGGTCGCAGGAGCGCTGCCTTGGGGAACATGTCGCTCATGTCGTCTTGGCCCTCTCCTGGTTGAGTACCTCGGTCGCGAGCTGACCACAGGCACCGTCGATGTCGCTGCCTCGAGTGTCTCGCACTGTCGTGGTAATTCCGGCACGCCGGAGCGTGTTGACGAACATATCCTGAACCGCAACCTCCGAGCAGGTCCAGATGGATCCCGGGGTGGGGTTGAGCGGGATGGGGTTGACATGAGCCCATCCGGTGTCCCTGCGGTTGAGCTCGTCAGCGAGCAGCTGGGCGCGCCAGGCGTGGTCGTTCATGTCCTTGATGAGCGCGTACTCGATGGACACGCGCCGGCCGGTGGCCAGGAAGTAGTCGTGGGCGGCGTCGAGCAGCTCGCCGACCTTCCACTTGGAGTTGACGGGGATGAGCTCGTCGCGCAGCTCGTCGTCGGGGGCGTGCAGGGAGACTGCCAGGGTCACCGGCAGCCCCTCGCCGGCGAGCCGGCGGATGAGGGGGACGAGTCCCACGGTGGAGACGGTGATGCTGCGGGCCGACAGGCCGAAGCCCTCCGGGGCCGGGTCAATGAGCCGGTGGAGGGCTCCGACGACGTTCTTGTAGTTGACCATCGGCTCGCCCATGCCCATGAAGACCACGTTGGACAGGCGGGCCGGTCCCCCGGTCAGCTCCCCGGCGGCCGAGGCCTGGGCGGCGTGGCGCACCTGCTCCACGATCTCCCCGGTGGACAGGTTGCGGGTCAGGCCCATCTGGCCGGTGGCGCAGAAGGGGCAGGCCATGCCGCAGCCGGCCTGGGAGGAGACGCACAGGGTGGTGCGCTCCTTGTAGCGCATGAGGACGCTCTCGACGCGCACGCCGTCGTGCAGCTCCCACAGGTGCTTGATGGTGCGTCCGCCGTCGGCGCGCAGGGCGCGCACCGGGGTGATGAGCTCGGGCAGCAGCTCGGCGCACAGCTGCTCGCGCTGGGCGGCGGGCAGGTCGGTCATGTCCGTGCTGTCACGGGTGAAGTGCGTGAAGTAGTGGCGTGAGAGCTGGTCGGCCCGGAAGGGGGGCAGGCCCGAGTCCTTGCAGGCGGCCTTGCGCCCGGCCAGGTCGAGGTCGGCCAGGTGGCGGGGGGCCTTGCCGCGCGCGGCGGGCACCGCGAAGGACAGGCGCGGCTTGGCGTCGGGGCTGGTGGCGCCCTCCGGGGGTTGGTCGGTGGGCATGACCTGGACCCGGCCGTCACTCGGCCGTCCGGTGATGTTGACGGGCTGCGGGCGCCGGGGGCGCTGCTGTGCTCGCGATGGACTCACGCTCGTGCTCCTCGTGTCCCGGGGCTGGGGAGGGCCGGGCTGATCGATAGGGGTGGGTGCGGCATGCCGTCCCTATTTCACCAGGAGGGTGAAGGCGTAGACAAGTGGGGCGGCCACGAGGATCGAGTCGAGCCGGTCCATGATTCCGCCGTGTCCGGGCAGGAGCGTGCCCATGTCCTTGAGTCCCAGGTCCCGCTTGAGCAGGGACTCCCCCAGGTCGCCCAGGGTGGAGACGACCACGGTGCAGGCGCCCAGTGCGGCTCCGGCCCACCAGGGGCCGCCGATGGCCCAGACGCAGCCGGCACCGGTGGCGAGAGCTGCGATGAGGGAGCCCATGAGCCCCTCCCAGGACTTCTTGGGTGAGACGGAGGGCGCCAGGGGGTGACGGCCGAAGGTGATGCCGGCCATCCATCCGCCGGTGTCGTTGGCGGCCGCCAGGGCGATGAGCATCATGACTTTTCCCACGCCGTGCTCCTGCACGAGGAGCAGGACGGCGAAACCGGCCAGGAAGGGCAGGTAGGTGGCGGCGAAGACCGAGGCGGCCGCGGCGCTGGAGCGCGAGCGGCGGACCTCGTCGTGGGCCTCGGTGCGGGGGATGTCGTGGCCGGCCTGCTCCAGGACGGTGCCGACCTCCGCCTCGGCCTGGTCCATGAAGCTCCACAGGACGCAGGCGCCGACGGTGGCGACGTAGGCCCCGAAGGCCGCCTCCGCCCCCACCTCCCAGGCGCACACGGAGATTCCCAGGGTCCCCAGCCACAGCGGCGCCAGGGGCAGGCGGATGCGCTTGCGGGCGAAGGCCGCCGCCAGCTCCCACAGCGCCCCGCAGACGGCCAGCACGACGACGCCCACGAAGATGACCTTGTAGAAGGCCAGGGAGCCCAGGACCACGGCGATGAGCACGACCGCCACCCCGATGGCGGCGGGCAGGTTGCGTCCCGCCCGCCCGGTGGCGGGCAGGGGGTCGTGGTTGCGCGTGGGGCGCGGGTTCAGCAGAGGCGACACGGGGCTCACAGGGGTTGACGGGACAGGGGCGGGAGGTCGGGCGCAGACGCGGTCGATCCCGGGGCGAGGCGGCTCAGACCTCGAGCAGCTCGGCCTCCTTGGCGCTCAGGGCGGCGTCGATCTGCTCGACGAAGCGCTTGGTGAGGCCGTCGAGCTCGTGCTCGGCGCGCTTGACGTCGTCCTCACCGGCCTCGCCGTCCTTCTTGATGGCCTCGAGCTCCTTCTTGGCCTTGCCGCGAATACCGCGCACCTGGACGCGGGAGTCCTCGGCTCGGGAGCGGGCGAGCTTGACGTAGTCCTTGCGGCGCTCCTCGGTCAGTGCCGGCAGGGTGACGCGGATGACGGTGCCGTCATCGGTGGGGTTGACGCCGAGGTCGGACTCGCGGATGGCAGTGACGATGTCCTTCATGGCGGAGCGGTCGAAGGGGCTGACCAGGACGGTGCGGGCCTCGGGGATCGTCAGGGAGGCGAGCTGCTGGAGCGGGGTGGGGGCGCCGTAGTAGTCCACGACGATCCCATTGAACATCGAGGGGTTGGCGCGGCCGGTGCGGATGGTGGCCAGCTCGCTCTTGGCTGCCTGGAGGGCCTTGTCCATCTTGTCCTCGGCCTCGAGCATGACGTCGTCGATCATGGTGCTTCCTTTACTGGGCTACTGGGCGGTCGTGGGTTCGTCAGGTAGTGGTCGGCCATCGTGGGGATGGCTGCGGGTTGGGAGGGTGTGCTGGCCGTCTGCGCCGTACGCGGTCACGGGGCTCGAAGGGGGCCGTCGGCGGCCCGCCGGAGCCCGCAGCCGGGTCAGTCGCAGCTGACGAGTGTCCCGATTCTCTCACCCAGCAGGGCTCGGGTGATGTTTCCGGGCTCCCCCATGCCGAAGACCCGCATGGTCAGGCCGTTGTCGCGGCACAGGGCGAAGGCGGAGGCGTCGACCACCTGGAGGCCGTCGGCCAGGGCGCGCTCGTAGGTGAGCTGGTCCAGACGCCGGGCCTCAGGGTTCTTACGGGGATCGGCGGTGTAGACGCCGTCGACCCCGTTCTTGCCCACGAGCAGCTCATCGCAGTGGGTCTCCAGGGCGCGCTGGGCCGAGACGGTGTCCGTGGAGAAGTAGGGCAGGCCGGCACCGGCGCCGAAGACGACGACGCGGTTCTTCTCCATGTGGCGGATGGCCCGCAGGGGGATGTAGGACTCGGCGACCTGTCCCATGGCGATGGCGGTCTGGACGCGGGCGGGCACCCCCGCCTTCTCGATGAAGTCCTGAAGGGCCAGGGCGTTCATGACGGTTCCCAGCATGCCCATGTAGTCGGCGCGGGCGCGGTCCATGCCGCGTGAGGAGAGCTCGGCGCCGCGGAAGAAGTTCCCGCCTCCGACGACGACGGAGACCTGGACTCCGGCGCGCACGGCCTCGGCGATCTGGCGGGCGGCGTCGGAGACGACGTCGGAGTCCAGACCTATCGATCCGCCACCGAAGACCTCACCGGAGAGCTTGAGTAGAACACGTCTGGGGTGCGTGCCGTGGGCAACGCGGTCGTCACGAGCCGGTTCCTGACTCATTGCGCTATGTCTCCTGGGTTCGGTGGGCAGGCTTGGCACAGCCTACCCCGTCCCGGGCGGGCGCCGGGCCACGATGAGGGTCAACCCGAATGGCCAGACACGCCGTGGGACGAGGACCACTCATGAGACGTGCACGAGAGCCGCCCTGGGGAGCCGGCGGTGAGGGGTGTCGGTGAGTGAGAGGGGAAGATGAGTGAGAGAGGAACAAGACGGGGTGGGGGCGCGAGCATGATGCTCGCGCCCCCACCCCGAACGGTGAGCGGATCAGGCGCCGACGCGGAAGCGCACGAAGCCGGTCAGCTCGCCGCCGGTGGCCTCGACGACCTTGCCGACCGTGGTCTTGGGGTCCTTGGCGAAGGCCTGGTCGACCAGGACGTTCTCCTTGAAGAAGCCGTTGAGGCGGCCCTCGACGATCTTGGGGATGGCCTTCTCGGGCTTGCCCTCGGCGCGGGTGGTCTCCTCGGCGATGGCGCGCTCCTTGTCCACGACCTCGGCCGGGATGTCCTCGCGGGTGGCGTAGGCCGGGGAGTAGGCGGCGATGTGCATGGCGACGTCGTGAGCCACCTCGGCGGCCTTGGCGTCGGTGCCCACCAGGACGCCGACCTGGGCGGGCAGGTCGGGGTTGGTGCGGTGCAGGTAGAGCTCGATCTTGTCGGCCTCGAGGCGGCCGACGCGGCGCACGACGATCTTCTCGCCGATGACGGCCTGCATGCCGTCGGTGAGCTCCTTGACGGTGGAGCCGTCGACCTTGACCTCGGCCAGGGCCTCGGCGTCGGTGGCGCCGGAGTCCAGGGCGGCGGTGAGGACCTGCTCGGCGTAGTCGAGGAACTTCTGGTTCTTGGCCACGAAGTCGGTCTCGGCGTTGATCTCGACGAGGACGCCGACCTGGCCGTTGCCGGAGTCGACGACCTTGGCGGCGATGAGGCCGGCGGAGGCGGCGCGGCCCTCGCGCTTGGCGATGCCCTTGAGGCCCTTGACGCGAATGATCTCGATGGCCTTCTCGGCGTCGCCGTTGGCCTCGTCGAGGGCCTTCTTGACGTCGAGCATGCCGGCGCCGGTCTTCTCGCGCAGCGCCTTGATGTCAGCGGTGGTGTAGTTCGCCATGAATGTCTCCTGGTCAGTCAGTGACTAATTGACGTGTGAAAAAGGACGAGTGAGAGGTGCTCACAGCGCGGGGACGCCGCGCTGTGAGCGAGGAGCTGAGGGGTGGGCTCAGGCCTGCTCGGCGGCGGGGGCCTCGGCGGTCTCAGCAGCCTCAGCGGCCGGGGCGTCGGCCTCGGCTCCGGCGAGGAGCTGGGCCTCCCACTCGGGCAGCGGCTCGGCGTCGGCGGGGGCGACCTCGGCCTCCTCACCGGTGCGGGCGCGACCGCCGGAGCGGGCCAGCAGGCCCTCGGCGGTGGCGTCGGCGACGACACGGGTGAGCAGGGTGACGGCGCGGATGGCGTCGTCGTTGCCGGGGATGCCGTAGGTGGCCTCGTCCGGGTCGCAGTTGGTGTCCAGGATGGCGATGACCGGGATCCCGAGCTTCTGGGCCTCGGAGATGGCCAGGTGCTCC
Organism: Actinomyces sp. HMSC075C01; assembly: GCF_001812965.1. Lineage (NCBI taxonomy): Bacteria > Bacillati > Actinomycetota > Actinomycetes > Actinomycetales > Actinomycetaceae > Actinomyces > Actinomyces sp. HMSC075C01. The sequence continues at coordinate 39,337 of NZ_KV811028.1, read as the reverse complement.
TTCTTGGTGTCCACGACCCACACGGCCGCGGGGAGCTTGCTCATGTCGCGGATACCGCCCAGGGTGCGCTGGAGCTTGTCCTTCTCGCGGCGCATCATGAGCAGCTCCTTCTTGGTGTGGCCGGAGCCGGCCACGTCGTCGAAGTCGATCTGCTCGAGCTCCTTCATGCGGTCCAGGCGGGCGCGCACGGTGGAGAAGTTGGTGAGCATGCCACCCAGCCAGCGCTGGTTGACGTAGGGCATGCCGACGCGCTGGGCCTGCTCGGCCACGGCGGCCTGGGCCTGCTTCTTGGTTCCGACGAACAGGATGTTGCCGCCGCGAGCGACGATCTCCTTGACGAAGTCGTAGGCGGTGTTGATGCCCTCAATGGACTGCTGGAGGTCGATGATGTAGATGCCGTTGCGCTCGGTGAGGATGAAGCGCTTCATCTTGGGGTTCCAGCGACGAGTCTGGTGCCCGAAGTGGACACCGCTGTCAAGGAGCTGGCGCATGGTAACGACGGCCATGACGGTCCTTCCGTGTGAGCCGAGAGGTTGCTCGACGCACGATCATTCGGGGGACGGTCGAGCTGCGCTCGGAGACGTCCCGGGGTTCTTCTTCTGGGTTCTTCCCCGTGGTTCCGCACGCTTGCGAACGCGCACCGGAGCCGGTGACCGGCTGGGAGCCGGCGCGGATGGGGCCTGGTGCCTGCGACGCACGGCCACCCGTTCACCGTGGCGAACCATGATGACCGGGACCGCGACCGTGTCGCCCGGAGGGACGTCCCGAGTTGCTCGGGTGCAGGCACGCGAAGTCAGCATTCGGGGCCCGTCTCCCGCTGACGCCGGAGCGATCCGCAGAATGCTGCGGAGGCGAGGCTACCACAGGACTGAACCAGCGGCCGAGGGCGAATCAGCGGTATTCGGAGTCGTCCCGGTCACCACAGGCCGCTTCCTCGAGGGGCTTTCCACAGGGCCGACGACGTCCCCGGCGCTGAAGGCCGCTCGGCGCGCACTCTGAGGGCATGCACCCACAGCAACTCCGGCGAAGCCCACGCCGCCGAGATCCTCACACACCGTCCTCTCCTTCCCACATCCCGCCCCGCCGTCTCGCCGCGCTGGCAACGGCACTGGTCGCCTGCGGCTCACTGGCCGCACTGCCCGGTACACCACCGGCTCGGGGTATGAGCACAGGCACCAGTCCGGCCACCAGCACCGCCGTGACCACGGTTTCGGCTCCGTGGGTCCAGGACCCGTTGCTTCCCGAGCGGACGGGCAGCGCGCCCGAGCCGGCCGAAGCCGCCCACTGGCTGACCTCGTCGACCTCTCTCGTGACGAGTCTGAGCCCGCCCTCCCGGCTCGTCAACGAGACGGGAACGGCCGGCCAGGCGCTAACGGACCGGCCTGCGGACCCCCGGCGCCCACGGGGCCGCTTCCAGTGGCCGACCGGCGCGCCAGCCACCGTGGTGGAGGGCTTCGACCCGCCCACCGTCGCGTGGGGACGCGGGCACCGGGGAGTGGATCTCGCGGCCGCAGAGGGCACGCAGATCCGCAGCGCCGCCGCGGGGACGGTCGCCTTCGCCGGCATGGTGGCCGGGCGCCCCGTGGTGTCCATCGACCACGCCAACGGGATCCGCACCACCTATGAGCCGGTCGAACCGGCCGTCAGCGCGGGTGACGCGGTGGCTGCGGGCCAGGTCGTCGGCACCCTGCTGCCGGGGCACCGTTCGGACGGGGTCTGCGCCCTGCACTGGGGGGCGCGCACCGGCCCCAAGACCTACATCAACCCGTTGCGCCTGCTGCAGCCGGCCGTCATCCGCCTCAAGCCCCTTCACTGAAGAACACGGCCCCCGCACGGGCTGCGCTCAGGCGCGAGGGAAGGCCTGCTCGTAGACGCTGCGCAGACGCTCAGCCGAGACGTGGGTGTAGCGCTGGGTCGTGGCCAGGGAGGAGTGCCCGAGGAGCTCTTGGACGCTGCGCAGGTCCGCTCCCCCGCCCAGGACGTGGGTGGCAGTGCTGTGCCGCAGTCCGTGCGGGCCCAGGTCGGGGACCTGGGCGGCCGCGCACAGGCGGTGGACGACGTCGCGCACCACCCGGGGATCGATACGCCGCCCCCGCGCCCCGAGGAAGAGGGCGCCTCCCGCGTCATCGGCGCAGATCTCACCGCGCCGACGCAACCATGCCTCCAGCGCCTTGGCGGCGGGCACCCCGTAGGGGACGGTCCGCTCCTTCCGACCCTTCCCCAGGACTCGCAGGGTCCGTTGGGAGTGGTCGAGGTCGGCGACATCCAGGCCGACGAGCTCGGAGACCCGCACGCCGGTCGCGTAGAGCGTCTCGATGATGGCCAGGTCCCGCACGGCCAGGACGTCCCCGTCCGAGGCGAGGTCCGCGGCGGTCTTGAGCAGCTGTGAGGCCTGCTGGGTCGTCAGCACCCCGGGCAGACGGTTGTCGACGCGCGGCGCACGCAGGCGCGCGGCGACGTCGGAGGTGAGCAGTCCCGTCTCGAAGGCCCAGGAGGAGAAGGTCCTCACCGAGGCCGAGCGGCGGGCCAGGGTGGCGCGCGAGTGACCGCTCGCGGCCATCGCGGCGAGCCAGTCCCGCAGGTCCGCCAGGTCAAGGGTGGCCAGGGCGGCGTCAATGGGTTCAGTGTCCCCCTCACCGACACCGAGGAAGCTCAGCAGGTCGTTGATGTCGACGAGATAGGCGCGCACGGTGTGTTCGGACAGGTCTCGCTGCAGGGCCAGGTAGCTGCGGTAGGAGGCGAGCAGATCGGCGCGCGTCCTCGACATGGGGCACCTCCTCTCACGACAGCGATGACGAACAACGGCGGTGATCGGCTTGATCCGTCAGGTTCTTATCGGTCCATTCGAAGGCCTGCTTGCAGGACCGGGCGACACGGGCACCTGAAGACTACGGCACCCGACACATATACCTCAGAGGCAGGGCGCAGGACACGCACCTACTACCCCGAGCTCAGCCGCGAGAGGCTCGTTGATCCCGACCACCTGAGCGCTTCGAGCAGCGCCGCCTCCAACCGGTGGCGGTGCGCTCCACCTTCCCTGAGAGCTCCAGGATCCCCAGTGCCGACGTGGTCTCCTTCGGGGACAGCCCCGAGGATCGGACGATGGACTCGGTGCTCGCCGCGGCCCGGGCGGGCATGGCATCCAGCACGAGGGAGGCGTTTGGCTCCAGGCCATCAAGAAGCCCGCTCCCGGCCAGCTCGGGGTCCTGCTCCTTGGCGACATCCGCGTCGACGGTGCCCAGGGGCGTCAGCAGCTCCAGGGCGTCGTCGGTGTCGGTGATGCAGACCGCCCCCTTGCGCAGGAGCCGGTGGCATCCGACCGAGGACATGGAGGTCACGGGGCCGGGAACGGCGCCCACCTGCCTGCCCAGCTCAAGGGCGCGGTGAGCAGTGGACAAGGCTCCCGATCGCCAGGCCGCCTCCACCACGATCGTCGCCTGCGAGATCGCCGCGATGACGCGGTTGCGTGAGACGAACCGGTGACGGCCCGGTTGACAACCCGGTGGCACCTCCGCCACCAGCGCCCCGGAGGCGATGACTGCCTCCAGAACCCCGGTGTTTCCCACCGGGTAGAGGCGGTCCACTCCCCCGGCGGAGACCGACACCGTTGGTCCCTCCTGCAGTGCTCCGCGGTGCGCGCAGGCATCGATGCCGAAGGCTCCCCCGGAGACGATGAGGCCGCCCTGGGCCGTCACCCCCGAGGCCAGGGAGGTGGCGACGCTCTCACCGTAGCGGGTGGAGGCCCGGGCCCCCACCAGTGCCAGGCACAGTCCGCTGGCGGGCCCCACTGGCATCCGCTGCTCGCGTACCGGCTGACCGGCGCCTGCGACGCTCTGAGCGTCGTCGTCTCCCATGGCCCCGGGCATGCCGCCGTCGAGGTCCTTGTCCCTCAGGTCCACGGCGCCAACCAGTAGCGAGGGGTCTCCGCGCACCCACAGGCAGAAGGGCGGGTGCTCGAGCTGGTCGAGTCCCGGCGGCCACCAGGGCTCCCCCGGGAGGATGAGGCTCCCACCCAGGCGGTCGAGCACATCGAGCTCGCGGCGGATGTCGAGTCCCTCCAGGCGCGGCGCCCACCGGGCGGCAGCCTGAGCCCAGCAGGCGCTGATATCACCGTCGCTGGGCATTCCCGGAGGCGGCTGTGGCACCGGCGGGCGGGGCGAGCTGCGCACCTGCCCAGAGGGGTCGATGGCCTCCTCCAGCAGCCACCTCAGGGCGGGACTCGGCCCGAGCCGGCCCACCACCATGGCTGCGGTGGCACTGTTGGGCTCGGCCAGGCGGGACCAGGTCGCGCGTGCCAGCGCGGGATCATCGACGTCGTAGGGAAGTGTCATGGGCGCACTCCTGGGGTTCTCAGGGCCAGGGCGGTCCCGATGTGGGTAAGGGCGAGGGTGTCGGCCTCCTCGAGGTCGGCGAGGCTCCAGGCCAGTCTGAGGACCCGGTCCACCCCGCGCAGGGAGAGGTCGCCGCGTTCGAGGGCGGTCATGAGCCGGCGGCTGAGCGGAGCGCTGAGTCCGCCGTCGGGGCCTCTGAGGTAGGAGCCGGGTACCTCGGCGTTGAGGCGCCACGGGGTGCCGGCCAGTCTGCGCTCCGCGGCCCGGCGGGCGCGCAGGACGCGCCGGGCCACCACGGCGCTGGACTCTCCATGGCCGGAAGAAGCGAGATCGGCTGCGCTGACGGCGCCGACCTCGACCTGGATGTCGACCCGGTCCAGCAGTGGACCGGACAGTCGTGAGAAGTAGCGTCGTCGCTGCAAGGAGGTGCAGGTGCACTCCAGGCCGCGGCCGCCGGCCTTGCCGCAGGGGCAGGGGTTGGCGGCCAGGACGAGCTGGAAGGCGGCCGGGTAGCTGGCGCGCCCGCCCACGCGGTCGATGGTGACCACTCCCGACTCCAGCGGCTGGCGCAGGCAGTCCAGGACTCCCGCACTGAACTCGGGGGCCTCGTCGAGGAAGAGCACGCCGCGGTGAGCCAGGGAGACGTCCCCGGGTCGGGGCAGGCCAGAGCCGCCTCCGACGACGGCGGCCCGGGTCGCCGTGTGGTGCGGTGCGCGCAATGGCGGCCGGGTGATGAGTCCGCGGGCGGGGTCGAAGATGCCGGCCACGGAGTGCAGGGAGGTGACGGTGACGGCATCGGCCTGCTCCAGGGGCGGCAGGATGGAGGGGAGCCTCTCGGCCAGCATGGTCTTGCCCGTCCCCGGGGGCCCCACCATGATGAGGTGATGGCCCCCGGCGGCGGCGACCTCGAGGGCCTGGCGGGCCTCGCCCTGTCCGACGACGTCAGCCAGGTCCGGTGGCTCGGCGTCGTGGGGCGGGGTCGTGGGGGCTTCGTCTGCGGCGGCCTCGGTGATCTGCTCCAGCGCGGCGGCCACGGCCGTACTCAGGTGCCCTCCGTAGCGCTCGACGAGCTGGCCGACGTGCCTGACGGCGGTGACCCGGGCGCCGGGGACGAGCTCAGCCTCGGCGGCGGCCTCCTGGGCGACGACGATCTCCTCCACCCCTGCAGCCACCGCGGCCTGGACACTGGGCAGAACGCCGCGCACGGAGTGCACGGAGCCGTCCAGGCCGAGCTCGCCGATGTAGACGGTTCGTCCCAGGAGCCCGGCCGCGCTCCGTCCGAGCCGCCCACGTGCTCCCAGGACGGCCAGGGCGAGCGCCAGGTCCAGCCCGGTCCCGGTCTTGCGCAGGTCCGCCGGGGAGAGGTTGACGGTCAGGCGCTGCTCGCCCCAGGTGACGCCGCAGGTGCTCAACGCGGCCCGGACGCGCTCGCGCGACTCGCGCACGGCGGTATCGGGTAGGCCCACGAGGGTGAATCCGGGCAGGCCCTGGGTGGCATGAGCCTCGACGTCGACGATGTGCCCGGCCAACCCGGTCAGCGTGACAGCAAGCGTGCGAGCTAGCCCCATGGCGCATCCACCGCCCGGTGGTGGCGCAGCAGCGCAGGACGCGCGTCGCGCAGAAGGATGGAGACGACGTCGAGGCGCATGCCGGCGTGCGACGTGGTCTCATGGGTGCTCGCCCAGGCGGCCGCCAGGGCACGCAGTCGGGCGACTTTGCGGGCGTCGACGGCGGCCGCCGGTGGCCCCTGGCGCAGGGAGCTGCGGGTCTTGACCTCAACGATGACCAGCCTCGGCCTTGCCCACGCCTCTGCCGGGTCGGCGACGGATGCGCTGCCCGGCTCGTGGTGCGCCGCAGCCGGCTCCAGGGCGATGATGTCGAGCTCTCCGCGCAGGCCGTGGTCCGGGCGCCAGTTGCGCTCCAGGATCTTCCAGCCGATGTCCTCCAGGTAGGTGGCGGCGAGGTCCTCTCCGCACCGCCCGGTGCTCTGGCGGGAGGCCCCTGCGCGAGCGTCTCCTTCGCCGCCCGGGCCCCGGGCGGGCGGTGTGAGCCCGTGATCGCCGCATCTGGCTGCGATCACCGTTCGTCCCCTTGTGGCTGCTGCGACCTGGTCGGTCATCCCGATCACCTCCGCAACTAGCGTGAGGCCGGTTCAGCCGGTGCGCGCCACGGCCCCGTCGGCCCTGTGGACGGCGGTGTCAGAAAACGACCTGTGGCCCCCAGCGAGCGGGGGCGGCCAGCGGAACGGAGCCGTCAGAGGCGGCGCAGCATCGGAAAGGCGGTCAGGAGGAGGGGATGTCCATCTCGAGCTTGGTGAGCTCCTCGACGTTGACGTCCTTGAAGGTGACGACGTGGACGGACTTGACGAACCGGGAGGCTCGGTAGATGTCCCACACCCAGGCGTCCTCGAGAGTGAGCTCGAAGAAGACCTCCCCGCCGCTGGTGCGTACCTGGACGTCAACGGCGTTGGCCAGGTAGAACCGCCGTTCGGTCTCCACCACGTAGGAGAACAGGGAGGCGACGTCGCGGTACTCCCGGTACAGCGAGAGCTCCAGCTCGTTCTCATAGGACTCGAGGTCTTCTGCGCTCACCGGGCCATCATGCCTGCCCGCAGCCGCTGGAGGCGGCAGGCCACGGGGGCGAGTCGGCCCGCCCATGAGTCGCCCCGGGCCGGGTAGCCGCATCAGGCGGCGCCTCAGCCGTGGCGCTGCTCCAGGCCGGGCAGGTGCCAGCTGCGTCGATGCTGGTCGCTGGCCCCCAGAGCGGTGAGTCCCTGGATGTGGGCCGGCGAGGCGTAGCCCTTGTTGGAGACCCACCCGTAGCCGGGGTCGTCAAGATCGGCCATGAGGCAGTCGCGTTCGACCTTGGCCAGGACGCTGGCGGCAGCGACGACGGCGCACCGGGCGTCGGCCTTGACCTCCATGCGCACCGGAGGGGTGGGAGCAGACCCGGCAGCCTCAGGAGCAGTCTCGGGAAGGTATCCGCCTTCCAGGGCGGTGAGCAGGTCGGGCTGGGTGGGGGTGAGCCAGTCGGCCACGCCGTCGAGGATGATGACGTCGGGGGCGTGGCCGCGCTCAGCGACCTGCTGCAGGGCCCGCAGACCCGCCATTCTCAGTGCTGCGACGATGCCGTGCTCATCGATCTCTGCCGGTGAGGCGTGGGCGACGGCGTGGTCCACGAGCCAGTCGCGCACGGGATCCACCAGGCTTGTTCGGGCCCGGGCCGTCAGCTGCTTGGAGTCGGCGAGCCCCTCGGGGAAGTCGTCATCGGTGCACCGCGCCACGATCGCCAGCCCGACGCTGACCGGTCCGGCCAGGGCCCCGCGACCGACCTCGTCCAGACCGCCGACGTAGCCGTGGGTTTCCAGCAGAGTCTTCTCCAGGGCCCGGTCGGGGCGGGTGCGTCCCCGAGAACTCACTTCGTTCTCCCCGGAGCCTGCTCCTGGTCGGAGGAGTTTCCGGAGGAATCCGGGACGTCAGCCGGCCCGCCGGGCTCGGCCTGCGGCCCGTCATCGCCGCTGGGGCCCTCGCCGGCAGCGCCAACGTCCTCGGAGCTGCTGTCCTCGGCGGCCTGCGAGGGCGCCTCCTCCCCAGAAGCCGTCTCCCCGTCACCCGTGGGAGCAGCCGGAGGCGAGGGCGGTGCGGGCGACGTCGCCTCCCGCGCAGGGACGTCTGAGAAGGCGCGCTCCCCTCCTCCCAAGAGCCCCCACCGGCTCAGATGCGTCCACTGGAAGACCACCCTGGCCACCCCGACCACGTTCTTGAGCGGCACGAAGCCGCCGTGGGCGTCGTCGCGGTGGTAGCGGGAGTCGGCCGAGTTGCTGCGGTTGTCCCCCATGACCCACACGTAGCCCTGGGGGACGGTGACATCGAAGGAGGTCAGGGACGGGGACTGACCGTCCTTGACGTAGGGCTCCTTGATCGCGACGCCGTTGACGGTCAAGGATCCCTTCCCGTCGGCGACCACATGGTCACCGCCGACACCGATGACCCGTTTGACGAGGTGATGGCCGGTGTTCTCCGGCAGAAGGTTCACTGCGATCATGAGCCTCTGGGTGGCACCGCGCAGCCCTGTCGGCTCCTTGACGTGAAGCCAGTCGTCAGGATCGGTGAAGACGATGACGTCGCCCCGTTCGACGTCGTCGGAGCCGTACATGGGGACCGCGACCTTGTCCCCGTCACGCAGGGTGCGTTCCATGGAGCCCGAGGGGATCTCGTAGATCTGGACGACGTAGGCCCGGAGGAGAGCCGGTACCAGGATGACGACTGCCACGACGAGCACCAGCCTGATCACCCGCTGGTACAAGGGGCTGGTCTGCGGCGGGGGGATGGCAGGGGCCACCTGCCGGCGGGGTTGGATGGAGGGTGGCAGCTCGGTGAGCTCGTCATCGGGCTCGGGCTCGGCGTCGGGGTCGATGAACGGGTCGTAGTCCCACTCGTCGCTGTCGTCAACCGGGGCCGGCTTCGGAGCCTCTCCGGCGTTCTCAGAAGCCGTGCGGGTTTCCTGCGGGGAGTCCGCGGACGGAGAGCTGCAGGCCGGTGTGATCGCGGACCTGGAGGCCCGACCGATCTGGGAGGGATCGGCCTGCTTCAGGTCCAGCCCGACGTCGTCGGCACCATCCTGCACCGGTCTCACCGTGCTCCTTCCCCGGAATTGATGGACATGGGTCCACCGCTGCACGGCGGTGGGAGATGGCGAGCGCCCGGAACCCGTGGGCTCCGGGCGCCGCCTGGAGAGTGCGGGCGCTCAGTCCTCGCGACGCTCCTTGATCTTGGCGGCCTTACCGCGCAGGTTGCGCAGGTAGTAGAGCTTGGCACGGCGCACCTGGCCCCGGGTGACGACCTCGATCTTCTCGATGGAGGGCGTGTGGACGGGGAAGGTGCGCTCGACACCGACACCGAAGGAGACCTTGCGGATGGTGAAGGTCTCCGAGACGCCGCCGCCCTGGCGCGCGATGACGACGCCCTGGAAGACCTGGACGCGGGTACGCGATCCCTCAACGACCTTGACGTGGACCTTGAGGGTGTCACCCGGACGGAAGGAGGGGATGTCGTCGCGCAGTGATGCGGCGTTGATCTCGTCGATCAGGTTCATGTTTCTCTCCACACCCGTGCCACTGGTCAGGAGTGCTGGTTCGGCGGCGCCGCGCCGTACGGGGCAGCGCCGGAGGTGGACGCCCCTGAGCTCCTTCGAAGCGGCCGCCTCCCCAGTGGCAGAGGAACCGCAGGACCCAAGTGCCCGCTCAGTTTGCCACAGGCTCAGTCCACGGACGAGTGCGTCAGCCTCGACGTGCCTGAGTTCACGCCTTTCTCACGCCCCAGCACGCATCCAGGGCGTTCAGTCCCCGGAGCCCGCCAGCGTGCTCACCGGGGCGGGCGCGGCCGCTCCGCTGGGCAGCGCCGTCGGGGTGGACGTCGGCTCGGGGACCTGGGAGAAGACTGCGTGTCCGGAGGTGAGGCTGGACCAGTGGGAGTAGGGCCACACGACGTTCTTGGCGACACCGACGACGTTGCCCAGGGGCACGAAGCCGCGGTGGACGTCGTTCTGGTGGTAGCGGGAGTCCGAGGAGTTGGAACGGTTGTCGCCCATGACCCAGATGTAGCCCTCGGGAACGGTGACGTCGAAGGCGACCTCCGAGGCCGACCGGCCGGGCTTGAGGTAGTTCTCATGGAGCTCGACGCCGTTGACGGTCAAGGAGCCCTTCCCGTCGGCGACGACGTGGTCACCGGGCATTCCGATGACCCGCTTGATGAGGTGGTGGCCGGCGTTCTGGGGGAAGATGCGGATCGCGACGAGGAAGTCCTGCGCTGCGCCTTGCAGACCGGTGGGCTCCTGGGTCGTCAGCCAGTGGTCCGGGTCGGTGAAGACGACGACGTCGCCCCGGCTGACCTTGTCGGAGTCGTACATCGTCACGGTGACGCGGTCCCCCTCGTTGAGGGTGTTCTCCATTGACCCCGACGGGATGGTGAAGCTCTGGATGACGAAGGTGCGGATGAGGGCGATGATCACCACGGCGACGACCAGGTAGGACAGGGTGATGCCCCACTGCTTGAGGCGGAAGATGATCCGCTCCCCCATCGAGGCCGGCTCAACGGCCTCGCTGGCCCCGGCCTTGTCCTTGTGGGCACCGCCCTTGTGCCGGTGGCTGTTCCGGTGGTCACTGCCGGCCCGCAGACTCTTCCCCGGGGTCACTACCTCATCCGTGTCCCCATCGGTCCTGTCCTGAAGGTTCTGGTCGGGTCCGCTGCTCATAGGCCTTCTCCTGTCCGCCGGGTCATGACGACGTCGTGGGCGTCCTGGCCACCGACGTTGTAGGTGCGGGTACCGACCTGGCGGAAGCCGGCCCGTTTGTAGGCCTTCTGGGCACGCTTGTTGGTGACGTGGGTGCCGAGCCAGAGCAGGTCCGTTCCGTGGGCGGCGGCCTGGCGTATCACGGCGTCCATAAGCGCGGGGGTCAGTCCGGATCCTCTCATGGTGGCGTCGACGTACACCTTGGACAGCTCGCCGACGACCTCTCCCCCGGCAGGCCGCACGCAGGCGGGGCGGGGGTCGATCCCGTGGGGCCGCTCGCCGCCGGAGTCGGCCTCCTCGCGCAGCACTGCGGCGTAGCCGACCAGAGCCGGAGCAGTGCTCGCGCCAGCTTCCGCCCCGAAGGAGGAATCCGGTCCTGCCAAAAGAGGTTCGAGCAGCTCGGCGACGACGAGGTCGACGCGGTCGTCTCCGGCCCAGGTGGCGAACAGCTCGGGAACAAGCGTGGCGGCGATGTGCCGCTCGAGGAACTCGGGGGCGATGACGTTCCCGCACGCATCGGGGAAGGTGCGGGCGGCGAGAGCGGCCAGGGCGTGGGCGTCGTCGGCGGAGGCGTTGCGAAGACGCACCGGAACCGGATGCTCCGCCCCGGCCGGGACCGCCCAGCCCAGGCGAGCCAGGAGCGCACGGTCCTCACGATCCAGGCCGGCGGGGTCCAGGGCCCAGATCATGTCGGGTCGGCGCTCGACGGTGCGGGTGAGGGCCTGGTCCCGTCTGGCTCGGGCGATACGGCCGTGGTCACCGGAGAGCAGGACGGGGTCGACCTGGAGTCCGCGCCACCGGGTGGGGCGGGTGTGGACGGGGTACTCCAGCAGGCCGGCGGCTCCGTGGGACTCCTCGACCAGCGACTCGGGGTTGCCCAGGACCCCGGGCAGGAGCCGGGCGATGGCCTCGATCATGACGACGGCGGCGACCTCTCCGCCGTTGAGCACATAGTCGCCGATACTCAGCTCGCGCACCTCGATACCGCGGGAGGCGTAGTGCTCGGCCACGCGCGCGTCGATGCCCTCGTAGCGACCACAGGCGAAGATCAGGCTGTCGGCGCCGGCCAGGTCCTCGGCGGTTCGCTGGGTGAAGACCTCACCCGAGGGGGTGGGGATGATGAGAACCTGACGGGGCGTACCGGGGGCCTGCGCGGTGAGCACCTCATCGAGGGCCTCGCCCCACACGTCGGGTTTCATGACCATGCCGGCCCCACCGCCCAGGGGCGTGTCGTCCACCGTGCGGTGCCGGTCGTGGGCGTGGTCGCGCAGATCGTGGACGTGCAGGTCGAGGGGGCCGCGGTCGGCCGCCTTCCCGATGAGCGAGAGGTCGAGGACCTTGAGATAGTCGGGGAAGATGGTGACGACGTCGATCCTCACCTGGCCTCCTCCGCCTGGCCGCGTCCGGGGAACAGGCCACCGGGCGGGGCCAGCGTCACCGTGCCGGCCTCAGGGTCGATGTCCGGTACGAGCGCCTCGACGAAGGGCACGGCCACCTCGTCCCCCTCAGGGGTGGTGACCACGAGCCGGTCCTGGGCGACACCGGGCTCTACGTCGGTGACCTCCCCCAGCTCCTCACCGGAGACGCTCAGAGCCCGCAGGCCGACGAGCTCGTGGCGGTACCAGGCCTCCTCTAAGTCCTCAGAGCCCTCACCGCCAGGGGCGTCGTCGTCGGTCTCGACCAGGAGCCTGACACCCCGCAGCGCCTCGGCGGCCGTGCGGTCGCGCGCCTGTTCGAAGGAGGCGAACCAGCGCGAGCCGTCGAAACGCAGACGACTGACCGTCAGCGGGCCCGCGTGGGCCGGCTCCGTGGGGACGGTGGTTCCGGGTGCGAGACGCCCCTCGGGGTCATCGGTACGGATCTCGAGACGCACCTCACCCTTGAGGGCGTGGGCGGGACCGATGACAGCAAGGGTGAGCAGCACCTGTTCTCCTGGGATCGGGGCATGGAACGGTTTGTCTGGAAGGTCTGGTTGTCTGACGCCAACCTACCGCGCCGTGGTCTGCGTTCCCATCGGCCGCGGGGATGAGGTGGCGCACCGACGGCGTGAGGTTGACCAACTCGATGCGGACCATCCCTCTGGCGGCCGTGGTCGTCGCGCAGGCGGCACAGGGGCGCGCAGGCCCGGCAGGACGACGGTGCCCGGCCCCCTGGCGGGGACCGGGCACTCGTGGTGATTGATCGGACCGACCGAGGCCGAGGCGGCCTACAGCACCGACCTGAAGGCCCTGCGTTCAGCGGCGGTCGGTGTCGACGACGTCGACGCGCACCGGCGAGTCCGCCAGCGCTCCGACCACTGTGCGCAGTGCTCGAGCAGTACGGCCCGAGCGGCCGATGACTCGGCCGAGGTCCTCGGGGTTGACCCGCACCTCCAGCAGGTCGCCGCGGCGCAGCGACCGGGAGGTGACAGTGACGTCGTCAGGGTTGTCGACGATGCCCCGTACGAGGTGCTCGAGGGCGTCGGCCAGCATCTCAGGCCTCCTCGGCGGCGGCCTCATCGGAGGCCTGGCCCTCGGCGGACTCCTCGGCCTTGGACTCGGCGGACTCGGCCGCCGCAGCGGCCTCCTCGTCGGCCTTGGCCTTGGCGGCGGCGGCCTTGCGCTTCTCAGCGTCGTCGGCGGCGGCCTTGACCGCGGCCTCCTTGGCGACCGCAGCGGCGTCGGCGTCCTTGACCTTGAGGGTGCTCTCGACACCCTTGAGGCCCTTGAACTGGTGATAGTCGCCGGTGATCTTGATCAGCTTGTAGACAGCGTCGGAGGGCTGAGCACCCACACCGAGCCAGTACTGGACGCGCTCGGAGTCGATGCGGATGAGCGAGGGCTCCTGCATCGGGTCGTAGACGCCGATCTCCTCGATGACACGGCCATCGCGCTTCTTGCGGGAGTCGAGGACGACGACCCGGTAGAAGGGGGCGAACTTCTTGCCCATGCGCTTGAGGCGAATCTTGACTGCCACTTGGTTGAACTCCTGGTTCTGGATGGTTTGGCGCGCGCTGGTCCCCGGTGGGGTCAAGCAACGGTTTCCGGCGTGAGCCGAGACGCGACCGGGGCCGGGAGAGGGACCGACGTCCGACCGAGTACAGCCGGACATTCTGCCAGAGCCTCCGAGGAGGTCGCCAGCCCGAGCCGGGGCGCCGACCCACCACTCGGTGCGAGATCGCCCACAGCCGACGCCGACTCCGAGCCTGCGCGCGCCGCTTCAATGTGGCACCACGCCGATTGACTCAACCCGCATGGTTCGCACCGGTCAAAACCCAGCGCGGTCCACGACACCGGGGCATGCTTCGCCCATGAGGCTTCTCCCCTTCGGCAATCGCAGCATCCAGCCGCCCGGCAAGAGCTCGTCGATCCGACCACCCCGCTCCAAACAGAGCACCCCGACGTCGATCCGCCCTCCCAGTAGCCCCTCGACGGATGAACTGCTCTCAGCCACCCACCGCGAGAGCGACACGACCGGACCGAACCAACCCCATCACGCCCTAAGGACCCTGACCGGGAACGCGCGGGCCAGCAAGCCCCGCCACGCAGTAGGGCTGTGGCTTGCGGTCCTTCTTGGAGCCACCTGCGTGGCAGCCCTCGTCATGGTGGGACGAGTGGCCGTGAACACCACGTCACACGTTGCACCGAGCGCCTCCCCTCCACCACCTCCACCTGCCTCCTGTGAGATGGAAGGACATCAAACGGAAGACTCTTCATGGAAGGAGGCATGGAGGCTTGACACGGGCCTCCCGGCATGGGAGAACGATTTTACGTGGGACACGTACTCGTGCGGACACTATGTCGTTGTCATTCACCACAACGACAATGACACATCAGACCTGACGGGGTTCAATATTGAAGGCGATACACCCAAGAAGATCTGGACGACGTCACTTGGATACACATTCACCACCGGATATCGTCACTGGTGGGGAGGGCACCTGCTACTGGACGACGAGGTTCTTGACCCGACAACAGGAAAGACAACCGAACTCCCACCGGGTTTCCAGTCGTCAAGCTTCGTCGCCAATGACAACATAGCCGTCTCATGCAGCTCCTCGTACTCGGACGGGAGCAGCACCTGCGCGGGTTGGGACTGGAATGATGGAGAGCCGACTCGGCGCTGGCAGCAGACCTATGAGTTCACGTCGGTCTATCCACTCTGGCACCACGCCGATGGGACACCGACATCAGACTCGATCGCAGTGTCCGTTGAAAGCACCCCCAAAGACTCTTCCAGGATCGGAGTTCTTTCGACGAGGGACGGTTCTCTCCTGACTCTCTCACCGGAGAAGAATGATCAAGGGCGCCCCATCCAGCTGCTTTCCGCTAGGGACGGTTGGGTCACCATCGATCCAGACAGCTCGACTGCATCCACCTTCTCCGAAAATGGGGCACCCGCAGAGTCCTTCACTCTCAAGGGCTCCGCTGCGTCCCTCCTCATCAAGGATGGTCAGCAACCCACGCTGTCCCAGTTCAAGGCCGCTTACGAGTCGGGAGACACGAGCTGGGCCGATATCGACCTCACCTGCGCCGATGCCACGCACTGCAGCCTCAACGGGACCCCGTTGACGCTGTCCGACGACGTAGCCACGTGGAACACACCGGCCCGTGCACAGTTCCAGAGCTCCTGGAAACTGAGCTCCGACAAGCGCACGCTCACCATACGCGGCCGCTCCGCCAGCAGTGAGATCGGTGCCGTGTTCATGATTGACACGACATCGAAGACGCCGATGGATCCCCTGCCCATCACATCCCGTGGCGCAGTCATCCCCGTCTGGCGCCAGAACCTCATTGTCGCGATCGACGGCTCCACCTTGGTCGGCTACGCACCGCAGTCCTGAGGACACGACGGCTTTCCGCACAGCCCGCTGCTGCATGACACATGACAGGTGTCATACGGCAGCGGTGACAGCGCTCAGTACCGGGAGCCACGGGCCGGCGGGAGCCTGGGGTCATGACCCGAACCACCACAGCCCCCGTCACTCACTCCCCGGGATCCTGCCCTCAGGTCGGGCGCACGGCTCCAGCCCCCGCGATTGACTCCCGTGGCCTGCGCAAGACATTCGGCAGCCTCGTCGCCGTCGACAACCTCGACCTGACCATCCGGCCCGGAGAGGTCGTCGCCTTCCTGGGCCCCAATGGCGCGGGCAAGTCCACCACCCTCGACATGATCCTGGGGCTGACCCGCCCCGACGCCGGGACGATCGAGCTTCTGGGGACCTCCCCCAACCAGGCGGTCCAGGCAGGTCGCGTTGGTGTCATCTTCCAGGACGGCGGTCTGCTGGACGACTTCACCGTCGGGGAGACCCTGCGGGTCGCGGCCTCAATGCACCCCCGGCACGGTAACAGAGTCTCGCACGCCTCCAGGCTCGACGACGCCGTCGACCACGCGAGTCTTGGCCGGCTCCTCACCCGCAGAGTGAGCCACTGCTCGGGAGGCGAGCGCCAGCGCCTGCGCCTGGCCCTTGCCCTGCTGCCAGACCCCGACCTTCTCATCATGGACGAGCCCACCGCCGGAATGGATGTCAGTGCCCGAATCGCCTTCTGGGAGACGATGCGCACCCAGACCCGCCGCGGCCGCACCATCCTGTTCGCCACCCACTACCTGGAGGAGGCGGCCTCCTTCGCCGACCGCATCGTCATCATCGCCCATGGCCGCCTGGTCGCCGACGGCAGTGTCGATGAGATCCGAGCCCTGGGCGATGGCGCCCTGGTGACCGCCACCTGGCCCGGGGTCTCCGAGGAAACACTGGGGCAGCACCTGGCCGACTGCCCCGTGGCCAGCAGCATCCTGCATGCGGTCGTCCACGGTGAGCACGTGGAGCTGCGCACGACTAACTCCGACGCCCTCGCCCGCTGGCTGCTGAGTGCCACCCCCGCCGAGCACCTGGGGATCGGCGCCGCGAGCCTCAACGAGGTCTTCACCGCTCTGACCTCCGGCGGCTCTGACGGTGCACCTCCGCCATTGCCTTAGCCCACGCCCTTCACCCTGACCGCCATCACCACATGCATTGAGGCCACATCATGACCGTGACACCCCAGGCAACCTCCGATCTGTCCGCCTCCCCCGCGAGTTCCCCTGCTGGTGGCTCCAGCAGCCAACCACGCCGTTCGGGAGGACTCAGGCCCGCACGCCCCCTCCTGACCTACCTCTGGCTCGACCTCTATCGGAGCCTGCGCGAGCCCGCCAACCTCTTCTTCGTTGTCGCCTTCCCTGTGGCGATGTACCTCGTCTTCGGCCGGTTGAACGCGTCCGCCGGGGACTACGGCCCGCATGCTCACGGCAATGTCTCGGCCTCGGTGATGCTTGCGATGGCCTCCTTCAGCGCCTGCCTGGGTGCCACGAGCGCCTCGGCGGCGGCCGCCGTCGAGCAGTCGGCGGGCTGGGGCCGGCAGATGGCGGTCACCTCCCGGGGCCTGCGCGGTTACCTCGTGGTCAAGACCGGCACCGCGGTGGGAACCGCGGCTCTTCCCGTCGTCGTCGTGCTCACCGCTGGGGCACTGACGGACTCGCAGATGGAGGGCTGGGTCTGGGCCACCAGTCCCCTCATCTGCCTGATCGGGGTCCTGCCCTTCGTCCTGTGGGGGCTGGCTGCCGGGATGTGGCTGCCGTCCTCGGCATCGATCGGTATCGCGACCTCCTTGGTCTCCTTGTTCGCCTTCATCGGCAACGCCTTCATGCCACTGAACCGCACGCTGCTGGCGATCAGTCGCTTCACCCCGATGTACGGGTCGACGGCGCTGGCCCGGTGGCCGCTGGGCGAGGGGTGGACCTATGTACCGGATCGGCAAGCGGGCGTTCAGGACCCGCTGTGGATGCCATTGGCTAACCTGGTGACGTGGACACTCATCTTCGGGCTGCTCGTGATCGGGGCCCGACGCCGGGTGACCAGGCGCCGGTGAGGCCGGCGATGACCATGCCACAGCCCCTGCATGACTCAGCCGACCTGACGGCATCATCATCTGGGTCAGGGCGGTCCCGTTCCCACCCCTGGCGCCTTCATCGCCGTCACGTTGTCTGGGACGCCACGGTGTGGGTGTTCTTCCTGCTCCTTCCCATCATCCAGCTTCTCCTCGGTTCCTTCGCCTGGTGGCAGCGTCTGCTGGGGCTGACCGGGGTACTGGGGTTCATCGCCGGCTACGTCTGGGCGTTCTCGACGCCGGACAACCATGCACCGAGAGTCGGAGTCCCTCCTACCGGCCTCCCGACTCGCATCCTCCTGAGAGAGCTCGCGGTTCAGGCCTTCTTCACCGTACTGACGCTGCCGGCTCTGGGATGGTGGACGGTCTGCTTCTTCCCCTTCTTCTGCTCGTTGCTCCTGTTCTCCACGACGCTGCGCCGGGGCATCCCCACCGTTGTCATAGCGACGGGTCTTCTGGCTGCCGCCTCGCTGTTATGGAACACGCATCCGGAGTCGCACTGGCAGGTACTGGGCATATCGCTCACCGAGGTTCCCATCATCATCGCCCGCATCGCGGTGGAGCTCCAGGAGCGCAGAACATCCGCCGAGCGCGAGCTCGCCCTCGTTTCCCAGCGCGAGGCCCTCGGGCGCGATGTCCACGACATCCTGGGGCACTCCTTGACGGTCCTCACCCTCAAGGCCGAGGTCGCCCGCCGGCTCATCGAGCGTGACCCGGCCGCCGCCTCCCGGGAGCTCGACGAGGTCATCACCCTGGCCCGCGGGGCCCTTGCCGACGTGCGCTCCACGGTAACGCGCCTGCGGTCCCCGGACCTGGCCAGCCAGGTGGAGGCCACGCGTACCGCCCTGAACGCCGCCCAGATCAGCGTGGATATGACCGGCAGCGCCCAGGACATTCCTGAGCGTCAACGAGCAGTACTGGCCTGGGCTCTTCGCGAGGCGACGACCAATATCGTTCGGCACGCGCAAGCGGCCACTGTGGCAGTGCATCTGGAGCCGGGGCTGCTGCGGGTGAGCGACGACGGTGTCGGCCTGGCCGGCGACAAACCCGGTAACGGGTTGGCAGGCCTGCGCTCCCGCTGTGAACAGGAGGGCGGTTCGCTCACCATGACCAGTCCGCTCACCGGTCGCACTGACTCATCCGGCGCCGGCACGACAGACTCCGCTGGCGTGGCAGACACCGCTGGCGTGACGACCGGCGGGACCAGACTGGAGGTGAGGCTGCCGTGAGCCCGATCCGTGTGCTCATCGCCGATGACCAGGCCCTCGTGCGTGGGGCGCTGGCGACGCTTCTGGGGCTGGAGAGCGATCTGGAGGTGGTGGCCCAGGTGGGGAGGGGCGACGAGGTCCTCCCCGCAGTGCGTGAGCACGCCGTGGACGTGGCCCTGGTGGACATCGACATGCCGGGGCGCGACGGACTGGCGGCCACTGCGGACGTCGTCGCCTCCGGGGCATCGTGCCGGTGTCTCATTGTGACGACCTTCGGTCGCCCGGGCTACCTCTCACGGGGCATGGAGGCGGGAGCCGCGGGCTTCATCGTCAAGGACACCCCGCCTGAGGCCCTGGCTGAGGCGATCCGCAAGGTCCATGCGGGCCTGCGGGTCATTGACCCCGAGCTCGCCCAGGAGTCGGTGCTGCTCGGGCCCAATCCGCTGACCGAGCGGGAGAAGGAGGTTCTGCAGGCTGCGGCCACGGGCGCGGACGCCCGAGAGATCGCCACGCGGCTGCGCCTGGGCGAGGGCACGGTGCGCAACTACCTGTCCTCGGCGATCGCCAAGACCCACGCCCGTAACCGCACCGAGGCGGCCCGCACCGCCGAGACCAACGGCTGGCTGTAAGCGGGGCCTGGCTTCTACAGCCCGAGGTGGCGGCGCAGGTCCTCGGGCAGGGCGCTCATGGCGTCGGCGACGTCGTCGCCCGAGGGCTGCGCACCGGCCTGGGCCTGCGGCTGGCCCTGAGGCATGATCCCGTAGCCGGAGGCGCCGCCCTGGCCGCCGCCGAGCCCGAAGGAGGAGCCGGCTGCGGGCGCGTCGCCCTGGCCGCCCTCGATCCTGGCCTGCTTGGCGGCGGCGGCCTCCTTGGCCTGGCGGGCGGCCTTGGCGGGGTTGCCGCTGCGGCCCTTCTTGCCGCCCTTGCCGCGCTTGGCCTTGGGGGCCTGGCGGGCCTTGGAGTGCTTGCCCATTCCGGGCAGCGACCCCATGCCGGGCATGGGACCGCCCTCACCGAGTCCGCCCATGCCGCCGGAGGCCATGGTCTCCATCATCTTCTTGGCCTGCTCGAAGCGGTCCACGAGCTCGTTGACGGCCTGGACCGTGGTTCCCGAGCCCTTGGCGATACGGCTGCGGCGAGAGCCGTTGAGGATGGACAGGTCCTTGCGCTCGGCGGGCGTCATGGAGCACACGATCGCCTCGATGCGGTCGACCTCGCGCTCGTCGAAGTTGTCCAGGGCCTCACGCATCTGCCCCATGCCGGGCATCATGCCCAGGAGCTTCTTCATGGAGCCCATCTTGCGGATCTGGCGCAGCTGGCCCAGGAAGTCGTCGAGGGTGAAGGTGCCCTTGGCGAGTTTGGCGGCGGCGTCCTCGGCCTCCTGACGGTCCAGGGTCCGCTCGGCCTGCTCGATGAGGGTGAGCAGGTCACCCATGTCCAGGATGCGCGAGGCCATGCGGTCGGCGTGGAAGCGCTCGAAGTCGGTCAGGCCCTCACCGGTGGAGGAGAACAGGACCGGGGCACCGGTGACGCCGCGCACGGACAGGGCCGCACCACCGCGGGCGTCGCCGTCGAGCTTGGAGAGGACCACGCCGGTGAAGCCGACGCCGTCGCGGAAGGCGACCGAGGTGTTGACGGCGTCCTGACCGACCATGGCGTCCAGGACGAAGAGGATCTCGTGGGGGGAGACGGCGTCGCGGATGCGGATCGCCTGGTCCATCATCTCAGCGTCCACACCCAGGCGGCCGGCGGTGTCCACGACGACGACGTCATAACCGCTGGTACGCGCGTGCTCGACGCCGGAGCGGGCCACTGCCACCGGGTCGCCCACGCCGTTGCCGGGCTCGGGCGCCCACACGTGCACCCCGGCGCGCTCGGCGACGACACTCAGCTGGGTTACGGCGTTGGGGCGCTGGAGGTCGGAGGCCACCAGCAGGACGCGCTTGCCCTGGTCGCGCAGCCAGCGTCCGAGCTTTCCGGCCAGGGTGGTCTTACCGGCACCCTGGAGACCGGCGAGCATGATGATCGTGGGACCGCGGTCGGCCCAGTGGATCTCCCGGGTCTGGCCTCCCAGGACCTCGATGAGCTCCTCGTTGACGATCTTGACGACCTGCTGGCCCGGGTTGAGGGCCTGGGAGCGGGCGGCGTCGACCGCCTTCTCGCGCACCGCTGCGGTGAAGGCGCGCACCACGGGCAGGGCGACGTCGGCCTCCAGGAGGGCGCGGCGGATCTCGGTGACCGTGGCGTTGACGTCGGCCTCAGTGAGACGACCCTTGCCGCGCAGCTGGTTGAAGGAGGCGGTGATGCGATCGGAGAGGTTGCCGAACACGCGATGGTCCTTCCTGGCGCCGTGGGGCGCGTTGGTCGGGAGACTTCAGGGCGGGTGAGGGTGGAGCGTCCATGCCCATGGGCCATGGCGCTCACCTCGACTGTGACCCAGGATAGCGGCAAGACGGGCCCGTCCTCTCCCCCGTGCCCGGACCGGGACTGACCCCACACTCTCCAGCCGGATACGTCCCCCGCGTCATGTCCCAGGGACCTGGCTCCCCTCGAGGCCCTCCCCCACCTCGAGCACAGGTTTTCTCCCGGTATTCCACCGTATTTCGCCGCCTGGTAACCCCTGAGATATGTCATGAGCAAGTGATGACCGATGGGCCATGGACTGCAGCCGACGCGGGGCGAGTCTTGAGCCATGAGCACAGCAACACCTCGGACCGGCCTGGAGGCCTCCGTCCCGGAAGACCCCCGGACGGACCATGTGGACGCCGTCCGACTGACCGATCTGCACAAGTCCTTCGGAGACGTCACCGCCGTCGACGGTGTCGACCTGACCATCCGCCCCGGCGAGGTCGTCGCCCTCCTGGGCCCCAACGGCGCGGGCAAGACGACGACGATCGACATGATCCTGGGACTGAGCCGCCCCACCAGGGGCGATGCGAGAGTCTTCGGCATGAGCCCGCGCCAGGCGGTCGACCGGGGCCTGGTCGCCGCAGTCATGCAGACCGCAGGCCTCCTGCCCGATATCACCGTGCGTGAGACGGTGCAGCTGACGGCGAGTCTCTTCTCGCATCGAATCGATGCCGAGGAGGCCATACGCCGCGCCGGTGTCACCGACTTCGCCTCGCGCATCGTCAAGAAGTGCTCCGGAGGTCAGCAGCAGCGCCTGCGCTTCGCCATGGCGCTCGTCAGCGATCCGGCACTGCTCATCCTCGATGAGCCGACCACGGGCATGGACGTCGAGGGGCGCCGCAGCTTCTGGGAGGCCATCCACGCAGACGCCGAGCGCGGGCGCACCATCGTCTTCGCCACGCACTACCTTGAAGAGGCCGACGCCTTCGCCGACCGGGTCGTCCTGATGCGTCATGGGCGCATCATCGCCGACGGCACTGCTGCGGAGATCCGCGCCTCCGTGAGCGGCCGCACCCTGAGGGCCACCCTGACCTGCACACCCGAGCAGCTACACAGCGCCCTGACCGATCTGCAGGCCCGTGGCCGGATCCACGACGTCGAGATCCTGGGCAGCACGCTCACCCTGAGCTCGACCGACACCGACGCCGTTGCCGCACTCCTCCTCGGCGATCACCTGGCCAAGGACCTGGAGATCACCAGCCGAGGCCTGGAGGACGCCTTCGTGGCCCTGACCAGCGACAGCGCCTCCACCCCCAGTGCCGGAGCGTCAGCATGAGCCGTTCCTCCCGCCCCGGCAACACCGTCACCCTCCCGCCCACGTCCTCCATCGGAACCGCAATGTCCTCTTCTCAGTCCTCCTCGTCCTCCTCCGCCTCATCAGTAGTCACGCGCCTCGATCTGTCCTCCCGGACCACGCCGCCGCTGGGAGGGTTGAGCCTGACCCTGCTGTCGCTCGAAGCACGCAGGCGCCTGCGCAACCGCCGGTCCATGATCTTCTCCGTCCTGCTGCCCGTGGCCTTCTTCCTCATGTTCACCACCACCGACTACTCGGCCACGCCCTACGGCAACGGCAACATCGTGGCGAACATGATGATCGGCATGGCCCTGTACGGCGCACTCATGACCACCACCGGGGCAGGGGCGGCCGTAAGCACCGAGCGGGCCTCGGGATGGAGCCGCCAGCTGCGCCTGACCCCGCTGAAGCCCATCGCCTACATCACCGCCAAGGCGATCGTGGGGATGCTCATCAGCGCCTTGGCCATCGGCGCCGTCTACGCCTGCGGCCCCGTGCGTCACGCGCAGATGCCTGCGACGGCCTGGATCTCCTCGGCTCTCATCATCTGGCTGGGTTCCCTGGTCTTCGTCGCCTTCGGACTGTTCGTCGGTTACCTCCTGCCTTCGGACAACGCCATGCAGGTGGTTGGCCCGCTCATGGCCCTGCTCGCCTTTCTCGGCGGCATGTTCATCCCGTTGACGCCGGGATCCACCATGGATCGCATCGGCAGCTTCACCCCCATGTACGGGCTGCACAACCTGGCGCTGTGGCCCATGGGCGCCGAGAGCTTCTCCTGGTGGTGGGTGGTCAACGTGCTGACCTGGCTCGCCGTCTTCCTGGGCGGCGCCGCCTGGAGGATGGGCCGCGACACTGCTCGGGTCTAGAACTCCAAGAATGAGTACGATCTCGTCCATGACCGCCCGCGCCCTGTCCCCCGACGAGGCGCGGGCTCGCCGCACCCGCGTTGTGGCGGTCGGCTGGGGTATCGCGTGGGCCGCCTCCATGGTTCCGGTCGTCAAGGAGGGGCTGGCCCAAGGATCCAACGGTGGGGTGTGGGGAGCTGTCAGCGCCATCGTCTCCTGCGCATGCCTGTATGCCGCCTGCTCGCTCAGCGTGAGACGGGTGCGCCAGGGCCTGACCTGGCCCAGCCACCTGAGTCTGTCGCTCATCGTCATCGGCGCGCTCACAGCGATCGGGGCTGCCCTCGGCGTGGGGCCTCAGAGCCTGCAGCTGGTGGTCTTCCTGGCCGTTGTCCTGGCCTTCTCCCTGCCCTGGCAGGCGTCCATCGGCCCCATCGCGATCCTCGCTGGCACACTGTTCCTCGTTCCCAGGATGAGTCCCTCCTGGTCCGCAAGTGAAGGGGCCTGGATCGCTCTGCTCGGTGCGGGCGGCGCTTGCGTCTTCGGGCGCTACATCATGGAGCAGCGGCGGGTGGCCCGCATTCTGGAGCAACGCACCCACGAACTGGAGATCAACGAGGAGCGCAACCGCATGGCCCGGGACATGCACGACATCCTGGGGCACTCGCTGACGGTCATCGCTCTGAAGACCGAGCTCGCCACCAGGCTCGTCGATACCGCCCCCGATCAGGCCAGGGCGGAGCTGACCGAGGTTCAGTCCCTGGCACGCTCCGCCTTGGCCGACGTGCGCGCCACCGTCAACAGCTACCGCGAGCTGAGCCTGGCCGGCGAGCTGGCCCGGGCCACGAACGTCCTGACCTCGGCCGGTGTCCGCGCCGACCTACCGCTGACCGTCGAGGTCGTCGATCCCGAGCTGCGCGAGCTCTTCGCCTGGGTGGTGCGCGAGGGCGTCACCAACATCGTGCGCCATGCCCACGCCTCACACTGCCGGGTGAGCCTGAGCGCCGACTCCATTGAGGTGGCTGATGACGGTATCGGACTGAACTCGGCCGGCACCGGCGACGGTCACGGCTTGGAGGGGCTGCGCCAGCGCTGTCAGGACAACGGCGCCGACCTCACCATCGAGGCTCCCTCCAGTGGCAGCGGCACCGTCCTGAGAGTACGCGCCCGCCGTCTATCCTCACCTATGGCGCCCGACGCGAGCCAGTGACCCGGTCGCGCGCACCCCGAATTCCGGCGAGCACTCATGTCGTCGGCCTTGAGGAACCTTGAGTAACGGAGCTGAGCGATGATCCGAGTGATGCTGGCCGATGACCAGGCCATGGTGCGCGGGGCGCTGGCCGCACTGCTCGCCCTGGAGACCGATATCGAGGTTGTCGCCCAGGTCGGCAACGGGGACGACGTCCTGCCCGTCGCGCTCGAGCAGCGGCCCGACGTCGTCCTCATGGACGTCGACATGCCCGGCACCGACGGGCTGAGAGCGACCGCGAGTCTCCTGGAGCGGTTGCCGGCCACAAGGGTCCTCATCGTCACCACCTTCGGGCGCCCCGGATTCTTGCGGCGCGCCATTCAGTCCGGGGCCCACGGCTTCGTCGTCAAGGACGCTCCGGCCACCGAGCTGGCCGAGTCGGTGCGCCGGGTCCATGCCGGGCTGCGCGTCGTCGACCCGGCGCTGGCCGCCGACTCGCTCATCTTCGGGGACTCCCCCTTGACCGCCAGGGAGACCGAGGTGCTTCAGGCCGCCGCCGACGGCGCCACCGTCTCCGAGGTCGCCCGGCGGGTCCATCTCTCGGAGGGAACTACCCGTAACCACCTGTCCCAGGCCATGGCCAAGACCGGTGCGCCCACCCGCGCCGCAGCGGTGCACATCGCCGCCCAGAAGGGGTGGATCATTGAGTAGCGCTGGCTAGGACGAGAGCACGGAAGACTCGTTCGACTGGCCCAAATGTCCCCGGCCACCCACTCTCTGGACGAGGCGGGCGACCGGGGGGCGTTGCGGCGTGGTTCGCTGGGGCGCGTCGGTTCTTAGGCTCAGCCCAGCAGCGCGTCGACGAAACCCTCCGGGTCGAAGGGGGCCAGGTCGTCGGCGCCCTCCCCCAGGCCCACGAGCTTGACGGGCACGCCCAACTCCTTCTGGACGGTGACGACGATGCCGCCCTTGGCGGTGCCGTCAAGCTTGGTGAGCACGATGCCCGTGACGCCCACGGCCTCGGAGAATACCTGGGCCTGACGCATACCGTTCTGGCCGGTGGTGGCGTCCAGGACCAAAAGGATCTCGCCGACCGGGGCGATCTTCTCCATGACGCGCTTGATCTTGCCCAGCTCGTCCATGAGACCGGCCTTGTTCTGCAGGCGCCCGGCGGTGTCGACGACGACGACGTCCGCCTCCTGGGCGGCGGCCTCGCGGGCGGCGTCGTAGGCGACTGAGGCGGGGTCGGCTCCCTCCTTCTCGGAGCGAACGACGTCAACACCCACGCGCTCGCCCCAGGTGCTCAGCTGCTCGGCCGCCGCGGCACGGAAGGTGTCGGCCGCCCCCAGGACGACGGTCTTGTCCTGAGCCACCAGGACGCGGGCGAGCTTGCCGCAGGTGGTGGTCTTGCCGGTGCCGTTGACCCCCACCATGAGGATGGCCGCCGCGGGCGTCCCCTGGGCCCCTTCGGCCGGTGTGGGACGTTCCAGGTTGAGGGAGCGGTCCAGGGAGGGGTCGACGAGCTTGAGCAGCTCGGCGCGCAGGACGGCGCGGACCGCCTCGGGGTCGGAGGTTCCCAGGACCTTGGCCTGGGTGCGCAGCTCGTCCATGAGTGAGGTGGTCACCTCGATGCCCAGGTCGGAGGTGAGCAGCGTGTCCTCGATCTCCTCCCAGTCCTCCTCGGTGAGGTCTCCTCGGGACAGGACGGACAGGACCGCCTTGCCGAAGCCGCCGGCGCCGGCCAGGCGGGCGCGAAGGCGCTGCATGCGGCCAGGGATGGACTCGGGGGACTCCAGCGTCGCAGCCGGCTCGGCGACGCCCTCCTCGTCGGCCTCCTCCTCGGTGTCCTCACCCTCAGAGGGCAGGAGATCCTCCACGGACATCGGCTTGTGGGCGCTGATCTCGTCGGAGACCCGGCCCCGCCGTCTACCGGCGTAGAGCCACAGCCCTCCTGCGATGACGATGACCAGGATGATGCCGAGGACGATGAGGATCGGTTCCATGGACCCATCATGCCCGATCACGGGCCCCCTGTGGCGGGGTCGGCCTGCCCGGGTCGCCTCTCGCCCGAGGAAGGCGCGAGGACCCTGGGCATGCGGCGTGGCTACGGCATGAAGAAAACTGCAGCGCGCTCGTGGGCGCGCTGCAGGATGAGGCGTTCTCGTAGCCGCATTACCCGGTGAGCCGTGTCGCTCTTAGACCGAAACAGCTCGGTGACCGTGGGAGTGAGAGAAAGTGCGAGAGGGTATCGGAGGAGCGGCAATCTCCCAGGGCCAGGAATTCACCCAGAAGCAGCGTCACCGCGGCATCGCATAGTCGTGAAAATAGTGTACACGGCAGTATTTATTCACGAGGCTACCGCCGCCACTCACCTCTGAGGCTGCGACAGCCCACCGGTTGCCGGCTCATGCACATGAGCGCGACGCCGGGAGCCGGCGGAGCCACGAGTCCTCTCCGCAGCGTCCATCGCCTTTCCGACGACGCCGACCAGGCCTCCGAAGCCCTCAGTCCCGGCATAGACCGCCGGCCCCTCACGCGTCATGAGGTCGGACAGGCTGACCTCCTGGGGCACCACCTCAACCTCGACGTCCTGCTCCTCCATGCGCACCTCCTGAGAGTTGCGGACCACGCTGCGAATGCGCGAGGGCCAGGAGCGCACCGGGAAGCGCTCAGCACAAACCATGCCGAGCACAAGCAGGCCGGCAACCAGCACGACAACGAGAGGAAGAATCATGACACCCATAGCTAGGATTCTGCCTTGCGAAATACGATCTGACCAGACTTTGCACGCACTTGTCGTCCAATCAACAACCAAACCTGACAACTTCCTGACACAACAATGGTTCGTATCTGAAAACGACGGTCACATTATCAGCAGTCTATCACATTTTCATCAAGTTTCACTCAGGCATCAGGAGTCACAGCCGTCCCGCGGTCGGGCTGGGCCAGCCTCTGCGAGACGGCCTTGGTAACCCCGTCTCGCATCGTGATGCCGTAGAGGGCGTCGGCCACCTCCATGGTCCGTTTCTGGTGGGTGATAATGATGAGCTGGCTGGAGCGCCGCAGCTCGGTGAAAATCTCCAGCAACCGCCCCAGGTTCGTGTCATCCAGGGCCGCCTCGACCTCATCCATGACGTAGAAGGGCGAGGGCCGCGCCTTGAAGATCGCCACCAGCAGGGCCACGGCGGCTAGCGAGCGCTCCCCGCCTGAGAGCAGGGACAGCCGCTTGACCTTCTTACCGGCGGGGCGCGCCTCGATCTCAATGCCGGTGGTGAGCATGTCATCGGGATCCGTGAGCACCAGCCGTCCCTCCCCGCCGGGGAAGAGCCGGTCGAAGACGGAGGCGAACTGACGGGCAGTGTCCTCGTAGGCCTGGGCGAAGACCTCCTGAACCCGCGTGTCGATCTCCTCAACGATGCTCAGCAGGTCGTCCCGCGAGCGCTTGAGGTCAGCCAGCTGCTCGGCCAGGAACTGGTGACGCTGCTCCAGGGCCGCATGCTCCTCCAGGGCCAGCGGGTTGACCTTGCCGAGTCGGGCGAGGTCGCGCGAGGCCTTGGCCAGGCGCTTCTCCTGCTCGGAGCGCACGTAGGGACGGCCCGGGTTGCCTGCGCCGCCGACCGATGCCTGAGCAGTGTCCTGGTCCGCAGCGGAGTCGGAGTCAGAGACGGAGGCAGCATCAGCGTCCTCGATGAGCTCGGGAACAAGCATGTGCGGTCCGTACTCCTCCACGAGGGGGTCCAGCTCCAGGCCGAGCTCGTTCATGGCGCGCTCCGCCAGGCCCTCCAGACGCATGCGCTGCTCGGCCCGGGCCACCTCCTCGCGGTGGGCGGCATCGGTAAGGCTGCCCAGCTCCTTGGTCAGCTGGTCGATCTCCTCGCGAACCTCGTTGGTGGCGGACAGAGCCTGGGAGCGCTCGGCCTCGATGGCCGCACGCTCATCGGTCGCCTGCTGCACACTGATGCGCGCCGTCTCGGCGGCGGCGCGCGCCTGGTCCCGCACGTGCGTGGCGACCGCCAGCTGGGCGCTGCGCCGCTGCTGGGCCCGCTCGGCAGCGGCGCGCTGGTCGCGTTCACGGCGTGCGGCCGCCCGCAGCGAGTCGGCGCGCCCGCGGCTGGAGCGCTCGCGCTCCTCTGCGGTGCGCAGGGCGAGCCTGGCGTCGGTCTCGACGGCGCGGGCCCGGCGCGCGGCGTTCGCAGCGGCCTCGCGCTCCTGGCGGGCGACCTCCAGAGCGCGCTCGAGGCTGTCGGGACGCTCCTTTCCCGAGGCGCCCGCTGCTCCCGACCCACCGGTAGGGCCGGCGCCGTCACCGTCCTTGGCGTCGCCCGCCCCGTCCTCCACCTCGGCCAGCGCGGCAGTGGCGGCGGCGAGCTCGGCGGTGCGCTGGACCGACTCGGCCTCGGCGCGCTCCAGCACCCGGCGGGCACGCCCGGTCTCCTCGGCGGCGGCGTGGGCGGCGGAGGTCAGGCGGGCCATCGCCTCGGCGGCGCGAGCGGCCTCGGCGTCGGCCTGACGCAGGGCGGACAGTGCCTCGCTGAGCGCCTGGCGAGCAGCGTCCTCCTGGCGCCGAGCCTCCTCCAGGGCCGCGTCGGCCTCGGTCTCGGCCTGCGCGGCGGCGGCGGCCTCAGTGTCGGCCTCCTCGTGGGCGGCGGTGAGCTCGAGGACCGAGGAGGCCCCTCGACCGGCGCCGGCGACCCAGCCGGGTGCCAGGACGTCACCACCGCGGGTGGCCACAACGGCGTCGGGCAGCTCGCCGCGCAGGGTGCTGGCGGCCTCGAGGTCCTCCACTACCCAGGAGTCCTTGAGCAGCCCGTCCAGGACCTGTTCGAGGCGCCCCGGCTGCGCGGGACTGACGAGGCCGCGAGCCGCCAGTGCTCCGTCAACGGGAACCGGCTCCGCCTCGTCATCGGTGCCGGCCGCACCCAGTGAGGGGTCGTCGGCCAGCACCAGTCGCACCGCCCCGATGTCCTGGCTGCGGGCATGAGCCAGTCCGGCCAGGGCCGCCTCGGCATCGGCGGCCAGGCCGGCCTCGGCGAGCGCTCCCAGGAGGGCGGCGACGGCGTTCTCCCATCCGCGCTCGACACTGAGGTGCTCGGCAAGCGGTCCGAGGAGACCGTCTATACCGGCTTGCAGCAGCGCGGCCGTTCCGTCCTGGCCGCGCAGGGACATGGCCAGGGTGTCGCGCCTGGCGGTCCAGGTGGCCCGGTCGGAGGCCGCCTCCCTGCGGGCGTCCGTCGCGGCCGCGACGGCCTCGCGGGCCTGGGCCAGGTGCCGCGTGGCCTCGTCGTGCGCGGCGGCGGCCCGCACCGCCGCGTCGGCCGCCGCACCTGCCTGTGCAGACGCGGGCCCTGGGGCACCGGTATTCTCCTGCGCGCCACCACTGGCTGGCTCTGTCGGTTCCGCTTGTCCCCCGGCCTCTGCCAGGGCGGCCCGAGCGCCGTCTTCGCGAGCCTCAGCGGCTCGCAGCGCGCTGCGCGCCTGCTCGAGGGCGGCCAGGCTGGCCTCGTGGCGGCTGCGTGCCGAGGCGACGCGCCCACCGGCCCGGGCGATGGTCTCTCGTCGCTCTGAGACGCGGCGCTGAGCGGCCGAGAGCTCCTGGTCCGCCGCCTTCTCAGCAGTCTCCGCGTCCGTGCGCACCCGGGTGGCGTCGCTGAGTGCGGTGCGGGCGGCCTCGAGGGTGTCGGCGAGCTCGGCCTCCTCCCGGCTCGCGGCCTCGGCCCGACGCTCGAGCTCCTCAGGATCGGTGCCGTGGCTCGGAGCGGGCGCGGAGGCCAGGAGCCGAATCCGCTCGCCGGCCACGTCGGCGAGCGCCCCGAGGGACTGGGCCGCACCAGTGAGCTCCTCCCAGGTGCTGCCGGCCCGGGCGAGGCGCTGGGCGGAGGTGGTCTCGATGGCGGCCAGCTCGCTCAGGCGAGCTCTGGCGACGCGCTCGGCCTCCTCGACGGCGCTGCGGCGCCGCGCCAGGGCCTCCTTGTCCTCGTCCCCGGCCTCCAGGAGGGACTGGGCCTGGACGACGTCGTCGGCCAGGAGTCGGGCGGTGGCGTCACGAACCTCGACCTGGATGCTCCGGGCGCGCCGGGCGATGGCGGCCTGTCGGGCCAGGGGGCCGAGCTGACGGCGCAGCTCCTGGGTGAGGTCGGCGACGCGGGCGAGGTCGGCGGCCATGGACTCGAGCTTGCGAAGGGCGCGCTCCTTGCGCTTGCGGTGCTTGAGGACGCCGGCGGCCTCCTCGATGAAGCCGCGGCGGTCCTCAGGCGTGGCGCTCAGGACGGCGTCGAGCTGCCCCTGCCCGACAATGACGTGCATCTGGCGCCCGAGGCCCGTGTCGCTGAGGAGCTCCTGGACGTCGAGGAGGCGGCAGGGGCTGCCGTTGATGCGGTACTCCGACCCGCCACCGCGGAACAGGGTGCGCGAGATGGTGACCTCGGTGTAGTCGATCGGCAGGGCGCCGTCGGTGTTGTCAATGGTCAAGGAGACCTCAGCGCGCCCGAGGGCCGGGCGGGAGCCTGCGCCGGCGAAGATGACGTCGGCCATGGAGCCGCCGCGCAGGTTCTTGGCGCCCTGCTCCCCCATGACCCAGGTCAGGGCGTCGACAACATTGGACTTGCCGGACCCGTTGGGGCCGACCACGGCGGTGATGCCGGGCTCCAGGCGGAGGGTAGTCGACGAGGCGAAGGACTTGAATCCCTTGATCGTCAACGTCTTGAGGTGCACGAGCGCCACCCTAACAGCGCGGACGGTTCTCACGGGGACTAAAACGACAAAGAAACTTGACACGACCGCATGAGACAAGCAAACTTTCCATATCAAGAGAACCGGGCACGCGGCGCGCACCCGCCTCGCCATCCCGCCTCGCCCCCGAGCCCGAAGGAGCCATGATGCTTGAACTGTCCGGCCTGTCCAAACGCTTCGGGAGCCTGCAGGCCCTGGACGATCTCTCCTTGTCCCTGGATCGCGGTGAGATCGTCGGCTTCGTCGGTGCGAACGGAGCGGGCAAGTCCACCACGATGCGCATCGTCATGGGAGTGCTCGACGCCGACGCCGGCGCCGTGACCTGGAAGGGCGTCCCCGTGGACGCCGCCATCCGACGCGGTATCGGCTACATGCCCGAGGAGCGCGGCCTCTATCCCCGGATGAAGGTGGCCGAGCAGCTCGTCTACCTGGCCCGCCTCCACGGACTGTCCGCCTCCGCCGCCAAGGCAGCTGCGAACCAGTGGACCGAGCGCCTGGGCCTGGAGGAGCGCCGCGGCGACGAGGTGCAGAGCCTGTCGCTGGGCAACCAGCAGCGCGTCCAGCTGGCCGCCGCGCTGGTGAGCAGCCCCGAGCTGCTCATTCTCGATGAGCCCTTCTCCGGCCTGGACCCGGTGGCCGTGGACGTCATGAGCCAGGTCATCCTGGAGCGGGCAGCCGCAGGCGTGCCCACTCTCTTCTCCTCCCACCAGCTCGACGTCGTCGAGCGCCTGTGCGACCGGGTGGTCATCATCCGCTCGGGCCGGCTCGTCGCCGACGGGACGATTCCCGAGCTGCAGGCCACCGAGACGCCCCGCTGGCGGGTCGTTGTCGAGCGGGCCGCCGGCAGCGCGCCGGTGCAGGCCGCCTCCTTGAACCTGCCCGCCCCCACGGTCGAGGTCGATGACGCCGGCCGCCTGGTCATCACCGCGGCGGGAGCCGATGAGCAGGCGCTTTTGAGTACGGCCCAGCGCCTGGGGACGGTGCGCGAGCTCGGCCCGGTGCGCCACCGGCTCACCGAGATCTTCCGGGATGTGCTGACCGCCACCTCCCGCGAGGGAACCGCAGACACCAACGAGACGAAGGAGACGCACTGATGAGCGACCGGACCAGCCCTATTACTCGTCGTCAGGAGATCGCCCTGGTCACCGGCCGCGAGCTGCGGGCGCACCTGCTGAAGAAGTCGACCATCATCCTGACCCTGGTGCTGCTCATCGCCGCCGTCGGCGGCATCGTCGGCGTCAAGCTCTACACCTCGGGCCAGGACCAGGCCTACCGGGTCGGGCTCAAGGGCGTGACCCCCACCCAGGCCGCCGGGTTGGACAAGGTGACCGCCTCCAATGGGAAGACGATCGAGCTCGTTGACGTCTCCGCCCACCAGGCGAAGGACGTCCTGGCCGAGGACTCCTCCGAGGGCACGCCGCACGTGGACATGGTCCTGGACGTCTCCGGCTCCGCCCCCACCATCACTGTGGACAAGTCAGCCGACGACGCGGTCGTCTCAGGGGCCACGGCCTTCCTTCAGCAGTCGGCTCTGGGCCGGCAGATCGCGTCCTTGGGAGGCGACCCCGCCCAGGTGGCCTCTCAGCTCAGTGCCGCCAAGCCCAAGGTCACGGTGCTCAACGCCCCTCAGCGGGATTCGGCCGACTTCGGCTCGCGCTACGCGATTCTCCTGACGATCGACGTCCTGCTGCTGTTCGCCATCATGGGCGGCGGTCAGTTCATCGCCCAGGGGGTGGTGGAGGAGAAGTCGAGCCGGATCGTGGAGATCCTCCTGGCGTGCGTGCGCCCCAGCTCGCTGCTGGCCGGCAAGATCCTGGGGATCGGTATCGCCTCGGTCCTGACCACCGGGCTCGTCGCCGTCGTCGGGGTCACCACCGCGAAGGCCACGGGAGTCATGCCGGACATCAGTCTCAACCTGGACGGCGTGCTCGTCGCGATGATCGTGTGGATGATCGTGGGCTACGCGATCTTCGCGGTCGCCTTCGGGGCCGCGGCCTCACTCGTGAGCCGTCAGGAGGACGTCAGCTCGGTGAGCATGCCCCTGGTCATGCTCTCCATGGTCCCCTATGTCCTGAGCTTCTTGATGGCCACCGGGGACAGCAACAACACGACCTTCCGAGTCCTGTCCTACCTGCCGCCCTTCGCTCCCTTCATGATGCCGGCGCGCCTGGTGCTGGGGGTCTCCTCCTGGACCGAGCAGCTGGTCGCCCTGGCGATCGCGCTGGTCTTCCTGCCACTGCTGGTACACGTGGCGGCGGCGATCTACACCCGGGCCGTGACCCGCACCGGTGCCCGAGTCCCTCTCAAGGAGGTCCTCAGAAGGGCAGAGCGGTCCTGAGCGAGAGGTCTCACCGGCCTTCACCGGCCACGCCCCGATGACGATGGTGCGACTCCCGTGAGGGGAGTCGCACCATCGTCATCTCATGTCATGGCGGGCGTCAGGCGCCCTGCGGGAGGGGCTGGGAGTCAGTCGGCCAGCTCGGGGAACCAGATGGCGATCTCGCGGGCGGCGGACTCGTCGCTGTCCGAGCCGTGGACGAGGTTGAGGATGGCGGGTGTGCCCCAGTCGCGTCCCAGGTCTCCGCGGATGGTGCCGGGGGCGGCCGTGGTGGGGTCGGTGGGGCCCATGAGGCTGCGCACGCCCTCGACGACGCGCTGGCCCTCGGCGACTGCGGCCACCACGTTGCCGGAGGTCATGTACTCCACGACGCCGGGGTAGAAGGGCTTGCCCACGTGCTCGGCGTAGTGCTGGGCGAGGATCTTCTCGGTGGGAGTGAGGACCTTCAGGGCCGTCAGGGCGTATCCCTTGGCCTCGATACGGCGCAGGATCTCACCGGTGAGGCGACGCTCGACGGCGTCGGGCTTGATGAGGATGAGGATGCGGCCGGTGCCGGACGTGCTGGCCATGGGAGTCTCCTTGCTGGGTTGGCTGGTGAGGGACCGAGTGGACCATAACGGGTCCGACCCCCTTCAGGCCATGGCAGTGTCGGACTCAGGCCTGTTCAACCACCAGGAAGGGGCCAGAGGAGCGGTCGCGGGCGGCGTCGGCGGCAGCCTGGAGAATGAGAGCCGAGGACTGGGCGCCGGGGTCGCGGTGCCCGCAGGAGCGCTCCCCCAGGAAGGAGGCCCGGCCGAGGCGAGCCTGGAGGGGCTCAGTGTCCTGGGCCCCCTTGGCGGCGGCCTGCGCGGCCGCGGCAAGGACTCCGACCTCGTCCTGCCCGATCTCGGCGGCCTCCTTGGCGGCCATCGCCGCGGGTCGCCAGGCGTCGGCCATGGTCTTGTCCCCGCTGGTGGCATGTCCTCTGGCCTCCAGGCCCGAGGTGGCCTCCTCCAGAGCCCGGGCCAGTTCCTGTGCCCCCCAGGCGGGGGCGTCGCTGGAGCGGGCGGCCCTGAGGAAGGCGGTGCCCAGCAGCGGGCCTCCGGCACCGCCGACGGTGGCCATGAGGGTGGTGGCGATGAGCTTGAGGACTCCCCCGGGAGTAGCCGGAAGGTTTCCTGCCTCCTGGGCGGCATTGAGCTTGGTGACCACAGCCCTCATTCCGCGATCGAGGTTGTCGCCGTGGTCGGCGTCTCCGATGGCTCGGTCCAGCTCGGTCAGCTCGGCGCGGTTCTCGGTGGCCAGCAGGGCGGCGCGACGGGCCCAGTCGAGGGCCCAGACAGCATCCAAGGACATGGTGTTTCCTTCTCGGGTCTTGGCAGGTGTTGGTTCCAGGCCTGACCGCCATGCACCCGAGGGTGAAGGACGACCATGCGGCTGTGATCGGGCCCTGCGCGGACCCGATGGGTCCCGACGCATTCCGGGAACGTTCGTGGGACGCGCCGGAGCAGGCCGGCGAGGTGCTCACCGTCCACTCGCGTTTCCATCCTCTCACGCCCCCTGCCGCCTCGCGCGCTGAGACGACCGCAGGGCCTGCGACCAGCCCAAACGCACATGCCTCCGCAGTTGGAACGGGGACTCAAGAAGCGCCGTCGAAGGAGCGGGCCGCTGCTGTCAGGGCCTGCCGAACAGGGCGCGGGCTTCTGCGGCCAGGACCACGGAGCCGACAATGAGGATTCCCGAGGCGGTCAGCGGGGCGTCATACCCCTCGGATAGGGCGACCGCCTGCTCCACGCCCTCGCCGAGCTGCTGGCTCACGACGACGCGGTCGGCACCGTAGACCTCCCGGGCGATCTCGCCAAGGTCGTCGACATCCATGGCCCGGGGCGAGTCGATGGGGACGCACACGACGGCGTCAGTCACCGGCTCCAGGCCCGCCAGGATGCCCTCGGCGTCCTTGTCCGCCATGACCCCCAGGACCGCCACGAGGTGCTGGAAGCCGAAGGCCTCCTCGATGGCTCCAGTGAGGGCCTCGATGCCGTGGGGGTTGTGTCCGGCGTCAACCAGGACCGTGGGCGAGGAGCGCAGCACCTCCAGACGGCCCGGGCTGGTGACGGAGGCGAAGCCGTCCTCGACAATGCGCGCGGGCAGCCGGCGCCCGCCATGGACCGCCTCGGCGGCAGCCAGAGCCAGCAGGGCGTTGTGGGCTTGATACTCCCCGTGCAACGGGACGAAGACGTCCTCGTAGACGGCCGCTGCCGTGGCGAAGGTGACCATCTGGCCACCGACGGCGAGCTGGCGGTCGAGAACCTGCAGGACACCGGCCTCCGGCGAGGTGGGGTCCTCCTGCGGGTCCCGCTCCCGACGCACGATGGCCCGATGAGAGGCTGCGGCCTGCTCGATCTCGCCAGCGGCGTCGGGGACCTGGTGGGCGACGATGACGGTGGAGCCGTCCTTGATGATGCCGGCCTTCTCGTGAGCGATCTCAGTGATCGACGAGCCTAGCCAGCGCTCATGGTCCCGCCCGATCGGGGTGATGACGGCGACGTCGGAGCCGATGACGTTCGTGGCGTCCCACCGCCCGCCCATGCCCACCTCGATGACGGCCACGTCGACGGGATAGTCGGCGAAAGCAGCCAGAGCCATGACGGCCAGCACCTCGAAGAAGGACAGGCGGGGGC
The DNA here is from genome assembly GCF_001812965.1 of Actinomyces sp. HMSC075C01. NCBI lineage: Bacteria > Bacillati > Actinomycetota > Actinomycetes > Actinomycetales > Actinomycetaceae > Actinomyces > Actinomyces sp. HMSC075C01. The sequence goes on along the minus strand of NZ_KV811028.1, from coordinate 3,144 downwards.
CACCGGCGGCCTGGGAGCGCTCGTCGACCATAGCGATGTAAGGGGCCACGTCCTCCCAGGCGGCGATGAAGCCCTCCTCGCTGATCGGTTCACCGTCAAGGCTGATGCGCTCGCGGATGGTGGCCAGGTGCGGGGAGGTGAAGCGGCCGGTGCGCATGCCGCCGGCAGCCAGAAGGCGCTCGGTCATGCGGGCGGTAGAGGTCTTGCCGTTGGTGCCGGTGATGTGAACGGTGCGGTAGGTGCGCTCGGGGTTACCCAGGAGGTCGAGGACGGCCTCGACGCGCTCCAGGGAGGGCTGGACCTGGTGCTCGGGAGCGCGCGCGAGGATCTCGGCCTCGACCTGGCGCATGCGGGCGGAGATTTCGACACCGCGGGCGGCGGCTCGCAGGTCGCGCAGGTGCTCACCCTCGGAGTCGTCGGGGAGCTGGGGCTCCCAGGAGTCCCAGTCGTCGGAGTCATCGGCGTCCACCTCGGCGAGGAGCTCCTCGAGGCGGTCAGTGTCACCGCCGGGGATCATGTTGGCGGCGACGAGCTCGCGCAGAGCCTCGAGGTCCTCACGGTCCTGGGCCTCGGCGTCGGCCTGCTGCTGGGCGCCGGCCTGTTGAAGCTCGAAGACGGAGACGGTCTGGCTCTCGCCCTCAGCCAGAGCGGGGGCGCCTGCAGCCTCCAGGTAGGGCAGGAGCTCGGGGTCGATACCGGCCTGGCCGAAGACGGCGTCGACGACCTCCTCCCCCGTGGCACCCTCGGGGATGCCGAAGGCGGCGCCGGGCCTGACCTGCTTGGAGTCGTCGTCTACGGGCACTGTGCCATCCTTTACTCGACGTGGCGGGTTGGGCAGAGGCTCTCTCAAGCGCTCCCGCCCAGTCCTAATCTAGCCGAGGCCCCGAAGACTCCCGGCCACTCCCCCGCCACGATGGCTGACAGAAGAATCACGTGAGCGCACGTCTCTCACGGCAAGACCCAGGCCCGCGCAACGATTTCTTCTTAAATCTTTTTTCGGAGCACAAGCACATCCGAATGGCTCAGACAATACGACTACCATGATTGCCGCATGAATACTCAGTGAATACATCCTAATTCTCGGTGAAATATTTGAGGAATTCACCAGGGAGCCCTGCGGGTATAGGGGTAGACATACCCCCCACATACCTGCCTAGGCTTCCTCCATGCGTTTATCAGTGATTGGTTGCGGATATCTCGGTGCTGTTCACGCTGCATCAATGGCGGAGCTTGGGCATGATGTGGTGGGCGTGGACGTCGACGCTCACAAGATAAATCTTCTGAGCAACGGCAGGGCGCCGTTCTTCGAGCCCGAGCTGGAAGGGCTTCTGACCCGTAACGTGGAGGCCGGGCGCCTGACCTTCACTCAGGACTTCTCCGCCATTGAGGGAGCCCAGGTCCATTTCATCGGCGTGGGCACACCGCAGTCCGAGTCGGGGGCGGCGGACATGACTTACGTCGACGCGGCCGTGACCTCCATGCTCCCTCACCTGGGGCACTGCACCAGCGGCCTCGAGGTGGTCGCCGGCAAGTCCACGGTTCCCGTTGGCACCGCCTCGCACCTGTCCCGGCTGATCGAGCCGACCGGGGCGCTGCTGTTGTGGAACCCGGAGTTCCTGCGGGAGGGCTTCGCTGTTCAGGACACGCTGCGTCCGGACCGGATGGTCTACGGCGTGCCGGAGAATCCCGACGCCACCGCCGGCGCCCAGGAGACGATGGATGCGGTCTACGCACAGATCCTGGCTGCCGGCACTCCGCGCCTGGTCATGGACTACGCCACCGCCGAGCTGGTCAAGATCAGTGCGAACGCCTTTCTGGCCACGAAGATCTCCTTCATCAACGCCATGTCCCAGGTCTGCGACGCCGCGGGGGCCAATGTGACGGCCCTCGCTGAGGCGATCGGCATGGATGACCGTATTGGGCGCCGGTTCCTGCGCGCCGGTATCGGCTTCGGTGGGGGCTGCCTGCCCAAGGACATCCGCGCCTTCCAGGCCCGCGCCGGCGAGCTCGGCGTCGGCGACGCCCTGGCCTTCCTCGCGGAGGTCGATCGGGTCAACGACACCATGCGCGCCGGTGTCATCCGCACAGTTCGAGAGCTCCTCGGCGAGCACACCTCCGCCGCCACGGTGACGGTCCTCGGGGCGGCTTTCAAACCGGACAGCGACGACATGCGTAACTCTCCCGCCCTGGATCTCGCCGTGGAGCTGTCGGGCATGGTCGAGCGGGTCGTCGTGCACGATCCGGCCGCCGGCCCGATCCTCGCTCAGAGGACGAACCGCCCCTACGAGGTCGCTGCCTCCGCGCAGTCCGCACTGGAGGGGACTGATCTGGTCATCATCGGCACGGAGTGGCGCGAGTACCGGGATCTCGACCCCGCCCAGGCGGCTGGCCTGGTGCGCACCTGTTACGTCATTGACGGACGCAACTGCCTGGACGCGCAGGCCTGGAAGGCGGCCGGTTGGAGCTACCGCGGCATCGGACGGCGGTGAGGGGCTTGGGCGGCGCAGGCTCAGCGCCGCCCAAGTCTGCGCATCAGCGGTGCGGCCACTGCGCGAGCGCAGGCGACCAGCACTGCCAAGTCGCTGGTTGCCAGGAGGATCAGGCAGGCCCAGACTGCCGCGCTCAGCCATGAGCCGCCATCGAAGGACGTGCACACGGCCATGATGCTGAGCAGTGTGAGCTGGTAGGTGAGGCGCGGGCGGTCTATGGGCAGGTCGATGCGGTGCCCGAGATCGTATGCCCGCACCACCAGGATGAGGGCGTAGGCCACCGCTCCGGCTAGGCCGGCGCCCCACGGCCCCATGAACGGTACGAGAGCCACCCCGAGGATCACGTTGACCACCGCCCCCATCATGGTGGAGACCATGAGCATGCGGCTGTTCATGAGCGCCTGGTAGAAGGTGCCGAAGAAGATGGTCATGACCCCGAAGGTCGCCGCCAGCATGAGCAGGGGGACGTAGCGCCACCCCTCGGCGAACTCGGCCTGGAGCATCACCCTGGAGATCGGCCGGTTCAGGGCAATGACCAGACCCGCAGTCGACAGAGTGGCCAGCGAGTATCCCCGCAGGACGGAGCCGAAGAAGGCCCCGCGGTCGGGCGAGTCGATCTCGCGGGCGGTGGAGTACTGCCAGGCCTGCTGAAACA
>NZ_KV811027.1:0-1584 GCF_001812965.1 Actinomyces sp. HMSC075C01 | reverse complement strand
CTGCTGTCGTTGGCGCTGGCTGATGCGGCTGAGGGCCGGGGCCTGCTCCTGCTCGATCCCAAGGGGGACTTGGCGACGGACTTTCTGGCACGCCTGCCCCAGGAGCGGGCGGGTGATGTGGTGGTGCTGGATCCGACCAATCCCTGCCCGGTGGGGTTCAACCCGCTCGCCGGGCCGCCGGAGCTGGCGGTGGTGACGGCGGAGGCGGTGCTGGGGGTGCTGGCCGAGCTGTTTCGCGACAGCTGGGGCATCCGCACCGCCGATGTCCTCTCCGCCGCGCTATTGACGCTAGCGCGCATCCCGCAGGCGACGCTGGTGTGGCTGGTGCCGCTGCTGACCAATCCGGCCTTCCGACGCCGGGTGCTGGCCCTGGCCCCACCCGATCCTTTGGGCACGGATGTCTTCTGGCAGGGGTACGAGGCCAAGCCGGTGCGGACCCAGGCGGTGGAGGTCGCCCCGGTGCTCAACAAGCTGCGCCAGCTGATGCTGCGCCCAGGACTGCGGGCGATGCTGGGACAGGCCCAGCCCCGCTTTGGGCTGGCGGATCTGCTGGAGCGCCGACGCATCGTGGTGGTCAACCTCAACCAGGGCCTACTCGGAGCCGGAGTGGCCCGCTTGCTGGGGACGCTGCTGGTCTCTCAGCTGTGGCAGCACCTGCTGGCGCGCCAGGCCCAGCCGCCTGAGCGGCGGCAGATCGTGAGCGTGTATATCGATGAGGTCCAGGCCTTCCTGGCCGGGTTGCCGGGCAGCCTGGCTGACGCCCTGGCCCAGGCTCGGTCGCTGGGCGCGGCCTTCCATCTGGCGCACCAGTACCGCGGGCAGCTCAGTACCGAGATGATGCAGGCGGTGGAGAGCAACACGCGCTCCAAGGTGTATTTCGCGTTGTCGGCGACCGATGCGGCTGCAGCGGCTCGGCTGGCCCCGGAGCTGGAGGCAGCCGACTTTCAGCTGTTGGCTCAGTACCAGGCCTACGCCACCGTGATGCACCACGGGCGCCGCTCGGGCTGGTTCTCCCTGGCCACTCGGCCTGCCCCGCCAGCGGTGCGCGACCCAGCCCTGCTCTACGCCGCCAGCCACGCCCGCTACGGCATCCCGGCCGAGCAGACCGAAGCAGAGCTCATCGCCCTGACAAGCGGCAGTACAACGACCACTGTCGATGTGAATGAGCAACGCAACCCGACGACGGTGTTGCCGGACACGACCACTGTCGCCACTGACGGCACTGGTGATGAGACCAGTGAAGGAGCGGCTAAGGATCTGAAGCCCGCCACTCTGGATGAGTCTGGGGCGGATGGATCCACGAGTGGGGTTGAGTCTGAGTCTGGGCGGTCCCGTCCCGCGATTGGCCGCAGGAGGCGACCATGACGCAGCTGGTACATGAGCACACGACTTGGCGCTGCTGCTGCGGGCGAAGGACGTGCCGTGATGGTGGCGCGGTGGGCCTGCGAACCTCTGGGCTGGGGCGTCGTCTCGGCGGACGGATCGGTCGACGCACCGCTGCGCCGAAGCAGTTCTGTGTGCGGCGGCACCAAGCCCTTTTGTGGTCGTTTGTGGCGGTGACTGACCCCACCTGGTGTGGTCACG
>NZ_KV811026.1:2071-2584 GCF_001812965.1 Actinomyces sp. HMSC075C01 | reverse complement strand
CCCCCAGGAGCCCGGCGATGAGCGGGTGGGACTGGTCGAGCCACTCGTGCACCAGCTGCCCCAGGTCCCCGAAGCCGTCCTCGATGGCGCCCTTGAAAGGCTCGGCCCAGGTGAAGATCGCCTGGAAGAAGATGTACATGATGGCGAAGAACACCAGGGACCCCAGGACGGGGTTGAGCAGGACCCGGTCGACGACGGTCGTGATGCGGTCCTGCTGGGGGGCCTGGTAGTCCGCGGCGGCCAGGATGGAGTCGGCCCAGGAGGCCACCTCGGTGGGTGTCGTCGGCGCGGGCAGTGGCGGGCGCTGCCACTCGGAGAGCTCGGTGAGGCGCTTGCGCAGCTCGGGGATACCGATGCCGCGGTTGCCGACGACCCGCACGGCGGGGATCCCCAGGGCTTGCCCGAGGGCCGCCACGTCCAGACGTCCGGCGCGCCGCGTGAGCTCGTCGGTCATGGTGACTGCCAGGCAGGTCGGCAGCCCCAGGGACAGGGCCTCGGCGATGAAGTTCATGC
>NZ_KV811026.1:0-1971 GCF_001812965.1 Actinomyces sp. HMSC075C01 | reverse complement strand
ATGCCGCGCTGCAGCGTCGTGGCGTCGACGACGACCACGAGGGCGTCGGGAACGGAGACGCCCTGCGAGGTGTCGGTGAGGACGTCGTGGACGATCTGCTCGTCGGGGCTGATCGGGTCCAGGGAGTAGGCGCCCGGCAGGTCCTCGATGGTCAAGCTGGTCTCGCCGATCCGGCAGGTCCCTAGTGACCGCGTCACGGTGACGCCGGGGTAGTTGCCGGTCTTGGCGCGCAGGCCGGTCAGGGCGTTGTAGATGGAGGTCTTGCCGGCGTTGGGAGCGCCTGCCAGGGCGACGCGCGGGGCGTCGGCCACCAGGGTCTTGGAGCTGGAGGATCCGCAGTGGCAGTCGGGGGCGCCGGCGACTTCGGAGTGTGCGCAGTGGTCGCTCATGGGAGCTGCTCCTGACGCTCGGGGGTGGCGGCCTGCTGCCTGGTGAGGGGCTCGACGACGTCGTCCTCGGCCTCGGTGAGGACCTCGACCTGGACCATGCGAGCCTCGTGGCGGCGCAGGCACAGCTCGTAGTCGGCGACGAGATAGACCACCGGGTCGCCCAGCGGGGCGCGGCGCAACGGCGTCACGGTCCGGCCGGGCACGAAGCCCAAGTTGCTCAGCCGCTTGGAGATGGGGTCGTCGGCCGTGTCCTCTTGCAGGCCGATGACCCGGCCGCTAGTTCCCAGACGCAGGTCGGATAAGGACGTGTGCGCGGAAGGCGGGGTGCCACCGGTGCCGACCGGCGTCGTCGTGCCGTGGTGTGAGACTGCAGTCGCCATGTTGCCCTCGGAGCTCCTCGGATCCTTGAGTCTGTTATCGGTCGTGATGCGGGCTTGCGCACCAACCATGACAGTCTAAGGTAAGGCTTTGCTATCTTCAGGTTCTTGAGGTGTCTCCGACACAGATCAGGGGACAGGGTCCACGTCCGCAACGCGCCGAGCCGGGCATTTTTCGCGTAGCCCTACAGAAAAACGGTGGAGCTACGCGAAAAATGCCCGGCTCGGGGAAGAATTACTCATCGACCCGGCGGACCTTGACCAGCCAGGGGCAGCGACGCCGCAGCAGGTGCTCGAAGCGCGCGTGCATCGTGATCTCCGCGGCCGGGCAGTGGTCGCAGGCCCCCTCCATGGCGATCTCGACGACGCCGTCGCGCACCGAGTGCACCACGAGCGCTCCCCCGTGGCTGTTGACGAAGGTCCCCAGGGAGCCGTCGGCGATCTGTCGGGCGGCGGCCTCCAGGGCGTCGTCGGGGCCGGAGGCGCGGGCGGTGGCGGCGCCCTTCCACGACTTCGGGGCGCCCAGGGCGTCGACCAGCGCGGATCGCACCCGGGCCCCCTCCGTGTGCCAGTCGTGGCCGGTTCCCAGGAGGGTGAGCACCCCGCCGCCGTCGACCCTCACCGAGCGCAGGGTGCCGTCGTCCATGAGCTCCTGGAGAAGCGCCGGGGCCTGGGCGACTTCCCCGGTGAAGGGCAGCAGGCCGTCGGGAATGACCCATCGCAGCACGTCGGGGTCCGGCGTGGTTGTCGGGTGCGTGGGAACGACGGGCACGGCCGCCTCACCTCTCCTGCTGTCCGGGGTGCCCCCACCGTCGGTGGGGGCACCGTCCTGGTTGCTGCTTCGTTCTGCTCCGCCTACATGAAGGCTGCCACGAGTGCGCGGCTGAGGGCCGCCATGATCCAGGCGGTGGCGAACATGTAGGTGTAGGCGATGATCGGCCACTTCCAGGTGCCGGTCTCGCGGCGCATCGCACCGGCTGTGGCCATGCACTGCAGGGCGTAGACGAAGAACACGAGGATCGCGATGACGGTGGCCGGGTTGAACAGCTGGTCGCCGGCCTTGTTGGTCAGGGTGTCCTGCTGGTAGGTCATTGTGGCCAGGTGGGCGGTGGGCTCCTCGGGGTCCTCGGCGGCGGCGATCTGTCCGAGGGTGGCCACGAAGGTCTCGCGGGCCGCCAGTGAGGACAGGGTGGCGACGTTGATGC
>NZ_KV811025.1:24107-33765 GCF_001812965.1 Actinomyces sp. HMSC075C01 | reverse complement strand
CAAAACACCCCAAACACCCCTATGAATAAGCCTCATTGCATTCCGCATGGCTGCCTGCTACATCAAGATGGAGCAATACACGAGGGCAATAGACATCTGTGTTGAGGGCCTTAAGGCCGACCCAGACATGGACTCTGCCACACTCCTCGCTGTCAGCCAGAACTGCTGCGAAGCGATTGAGAAACACTGCTATGACATGAATGAGCTCGAGAAGTCGAAAAACTGGTTCCGCAACATGCGAGACAAGTTCACTAGTCTTGGCGTCCCGCAACACCTGACGAAACGCATCATCACGTTCATCGATCTCTACATCAAGCGCATCGAGCTACTGCAGGTTCCACCCGCCGACCCGAACCGAGTCCCGGATTTCCCACTCAAGGCAATCGGCATCGCCGTTCTTGGCATCATCGCATTCATCTCATACCCCCACATCGTGACATTGCTATTCTTTGCGGCGCCAACCGCTTGGGTTGTATTCTATTTTGTCCGCCACGCCGAGTACAAACGCATGAAGGAGGCCTACGATCAATCTGTCGTCGAGCACGAAAAAGTGAGCGCCGCCCTACAAGCCATGACAGAAGAATCATGACACGTGTGAGCACCGCATTATTTCGGCGATTGGATCGACAATGCAAAGTCAGGTAGCCGACACGATTTCTCTCGGCAATGACATCCTGGGCTTCGTCGGGCGGAGCAACATATGGGTCGAGGATTCCTTGGTGAATCGAGACTCGGTGCGCTTCACCCAGTTTCTCATGGCCAAAGCGCTGGAGGAGACAGCGCCAGGGCAGCTAGAGGTGCTGGTCTTCGACGATGCGCTCAAGGGTATGGCAGCGCCGTTCCAGGAGGTCAACAGTGGTGGGGAGAGGATCCTGCACCACATCAACGACACGCAGGAACTCACCGAGACCATCCACCACCTGCACGAGCACATCCAGGCCGTCCTCAACGTCATCCAGGGGCGCACGGAGAGCCTGCTGGACTTCCGCCGACAGCTCTCACCCAAGGTAGAGGGCTTCAAACTGGTCGTCCTGTCCACCGACTATGAGCTGCTCAGCGACGAGATCAAGGACAAACTGACCGTCCTGCTCAAAGCCGGCCCAGCCGCCGGCGTTACCTTCCTCATCCACTCCATGACGTTGGGGGTCAACGAGCTTGTTCTTGGCCTGAGCCAACAGTGCCAGGTCGACGGAAGCACAGTTCTAGACGAACGCAGTGGCGTACGGGGCCGCTTCGACCCACTGAGCGCGGATGAACTAATCGCGGTCAGTCGCCGCGTGGCGTCCGCCGTTGCGTCGGCGCAGGTGGAGCCAGTGGCCTTCAGCGAGGTGCAGCCGCTGGACGCTCCGTGGTCGCAGTCCAGTCGGGATGGCATCAGCTTTGCAGTGGGCACCTATGGGATGTCCACCATCGAGGTCACCCTCGGCGACGAGCTCAACCAGCGCCACAACGCCCTGATCACCGGCGCGGTCGGGCAGGGCAAGTCCAACCTCATCTCGGTGGTGGTGCACTCCCTGTGCCAGCGCTACTCCCCCAGCGAGATCGAGTTCTACATGCTCGACTTCAAGGAAGGTGTCACCCTCCAAGCCTTCGCCCCAGACCCGCACACTGGCTCATTCCTGCCGCACGCCCGCGTGCTGGGGCTGGACGCCGATCGGGAGTACGGCGTCAACGTCCTGCGTCACCTCTTCGCCATCTACCGCCAGCGCATGGCCACCTTCAAGGCCGCTGGTGTGCAGAACATCCGCCAGTACCGCCTGGCCAATCCCGAGGCCGTCATGCCCCGCATCGTGGTGGTCATCGACGAGTTCCAGATGCTCTTCGGCGAGGACGACGACACCGCCGAGAGCGCGGTCGACCTGCTGGTTAAGGGTGCCCGGCTCTTCCGCGCCTGCGGCATCCACTTCATCCTGGCCTCCCAGACGATCAGCAGCGGCTACCTCCTGGGTGGCACCGCAGGCGAAGGGCTCTTCGGCCAGGTGCCAGTGCGCATCGCCCTGAAGAACTCCCTGGCGGAGTCCCACGCCACCCTGGGGTTCAAGAACGACGCTGCCAGCCACCTACGCTCTCGTGAAGCCATCGTCAACCTCGACTACGGCGAGCTGTCCTCCAACCGCAAGACCACCATCGCCTACGCCGACGACGCCATCCTGGCCAAGCTACGCACCGCCTGGTGGCAGCAGGCCCGAGACACTGTCGCCCCGCCTGAGGTCTTCGAGGGTGAGCGCCGCCTCAGCCTGCACGACGACGCACGCGTCCTACCGTCGCTCCACGCCGGCCAGGCGATGCTCGGCAGACGCATCAGCGTCGGAACGGCACCGCTCACAGTCGACTTCACGACCGACGTCGGCCGCAACCTGGCCCTGCTCGGCACCGGCCCGGGCCACGCCATCCTGCTCAACGCCGCACTGTCTCTGCTGCACAGCACGCCTGCCGCCGAGCTCATCCTCCTCGACCTGATCGGCGACTGGCACTCACCGGCCCGCAACGCCGTGCGCGCCACATTCGAGCAGCAGCTCACCAAAATCGGCAGCACCTACCGCATTGTCGACAAGCACCAGGCCGACGCCCTCGTCGATGAGCTGGCCGAACAGGTCGCTGACCGCGCCGACAACGCCAGTGCCCCACCGGTCTACGTCATCGGGTTTGGCCTGGAGCGCTGGCGTGCCAGCTCCGACGAACGAGAAGAAGCCGTCCAGGAGCTGTTCAAGGCCGCGCCCGTCAGCCATATCCACTTCCTGCTCTGGTGGAAGAAGCAGACATCGTTCGAGAACTGCGTTGGCTACAACGGCAGCACCTACTTCGATATCAAAGCGGCCATGCAGCTCGATGCCTCGTCGGCCGTCGACTTCTTCGACGACGCCCTGCTGCGCTGGCGCGGTGCCGACAATCGCATGCTCGTCTGGGACTCCGCCGAAATGAGCAGGCCGCAGCTCGTCATCCCCTACGCCCAGCTCCCACACCCATCACTCCAGAACGAAGGTACACCGTGACCTCACTCGCCCAAGTCAAAGCCGCCATCAACGGCGTCATCAGCCAGATCAACGAGCAGAACGGCCTGATCAACGACTTCAAATCCACCAACCGCGACAACATGACCCTCGTCACCAGAACCCTCCAAGGTGGCCAAGCCGGCCATGAGCAGACCATGCTCACTGCCCTCCGCCGTGCCGACGACAGCCTCAGCAAAGCCCAACAGGCGCTCCGCCAAGCCGAGCAGTCCGCCAAGAAAGTCACCAACATCTAAAGCCCCTGCGCACCGCAGGGATTTAAACTAACCAACTTCCACGAAAGAACAGGCCCATGGCACCAGACAATGCCGGCGACGACCTCAACGCCGTCATCACCGCCGCCCGCCAGATCGGCTCCAGCGCCGCACAACTCAGCCAACGCACCAGCGCCGCCTCCACCACCCTCGGCAAAAAGGGCCAGAAGCTCGCTGCCGTCTCCCACCCATCCAAGAGCGGCGCTGCGGCCGCCAGAGCCGTCACCACCGCCCAGCGCAGCCTCCAAGACAGCAGCGCCGCACTCGCAGAGCTCGGCAGGGCTGTTGAACAGTTTATACAGGCAGCAACACAGTAAACGGGTACACGAGATGGCGACATACAAGCCGATTACCGACGAAATAGTAGTACTCATAATTAGCAAGCTCAGCCACACAATAGAACTATTAGGTAATGTAACCAAAAAATGCGAAGAAATAGTTTCCGAAACCGACACCATATTCACCGCTTCGGACTCCAAACACGGAAGTCAACTAAAAAGTGAAGCACATCGCATGGTCAGCGCATTGAACGACTGTCGAACTAGAATAGATTCCGCCTCAGAGGCAGTAAGAGAACTCGCCCCCAATTCACACCTATAGCAACCATGGCCGACAACTTAAACGACATCCTAAGAAAACTGAAGGATCAAGCGTCGAACCTAAAGAAATATAAAGAGAAATCAGGTGGCATGAAGGGAGTAATCGGCGCGATAGAGAAAGCTCAACGCCGCTTATATGAATATCAGACTCCCGAGACATGTGATGTAGTTAGTCAATTGGATGCGGCGAAAAAGAATATGAATAACGCCATCGACGCCGCCGGCAACTACATTGACATAGTCGCCGAAATTCTCGGAGAGAACACCGTTTCAGAAGAAGTCCTCGCCTTCCTTCGCATCGAAGACAGACTAACCGATCAAAACATGGCAGAGGTCTCACTCTTTGAGGTTGGTGAATATAGTGCGCTCAAGAGCCGCCCAGGACGCGATGGCATGGAGATGGATCACATTCCATCGAAAGCAGCGGTATTTGAAGCTACGTGCAATCACATACAATCGGAGCTCGAAAGGAAACTTAACCCCAAAGAACAAGAAGCAGTACTTAAAGTTGTCGGGAAACTGGGAGGAGCGATAGCGGTTCCCAAGGAAATGCACGACAAACTAAGCCGCACAATACGTGGCCGGAACTCCAGGGATCGCATACATCAAGATAGCCTCGACATTATTCGCGCAATCAAAGCTGACGTAGAAGCGTACACACCCGAGCTCCGAAAAAGAGGGTACAGCGACAAAGACATAGAAATGATATATACTAAGTTAGTGATACGATTTAGTTACCTTAAGGAGCAACTATGGCGACGAAAATAGCGGGAAGCATAACTCGGTATATCAAACTAGTCGGACAAAGTGATGAAGCAGTTAAGGCTGAAGTGCAGCAAATCATCGATGAATTGGACTGCACTCCTGTTATCCAAGAAGTCGACGAGGAACTTCTTGGGTACGATGAGACAAAAATAAATTGGTTGCTACATGATGCCGGAATGGATTTTGCATGGGAGAACAATCGGTTGGAAGCGATTTTTTTGTACACACAGCACTTATATGCCGAATACTCAGTTTATTCAAACCCTCTATTTAGTCAATTTTCTAACACTGCAACACGCGACAATATAGTGCAGTGCCTTGGAAATCCAGAGGGTCAAGGAAAATGGAATCAGTCCTGGATTCGCTATAACAATCCGAACGGAACTTGGACAAATTTCGAATTTGATGATGATCTTCGGCTGCGAATGGTGACGATTTGCGTGCCTATAAGCTAGTCGACTCGACTATCTTCCACCAATATGCTGTGTAGACAATCGTCGAGGCGCCCAATGGTGGTATCGTTCGCTCATGACATACTCAGCCACCGTCGTTCAGGTACTCCTCTCCAGCCCGAGCGACCTCCCGCCAGTGCACAGGGATCTGATTCATAGCACGATACGCTCGTGGAACACGAACTATAGCCGACGCTTTGGAGTATTATTCTCACCTACCGATTGGCAGGAAGGAACGAGTCCGAGTTACGGGAAAGAACCACAGGCTTTTATTAACGAGCAGTTGGTTGCTTCGTCTGACATGGGGTTGGTCGTGTTCACCAATCGGCTCGGCACACCGACGGAAACTCACTCGTCTGGAACGATTGAAGAAATCGATCTACTGCACAGTCAGAACAAGCGAGTCGCAATCCTGAGAAACTTGATGCCAAGCGCGCCGCCCACGACAACGGAGGCGATCCAGCAGTCGGCTGCATTAAACGAGTATCTTAGGTCAATCCAAAACAAGGCGCTCTACAGCACTTACTCATCGAACGAGCAGTTGACGCAGATTATCAACAACACGTTGAACAACGTTGCACGTGATTATGACCCGCCCAGTGAGCCAGCCACCTCTCCCGCACACAATCCTAAGAATAATCCATCGCTTGGCGTTTGGCCTTCAGTTGACATCGAACGCTACACCGAAACTGACAGCAAGGGACGACTTAAGAACAAACGGCTGCTGTATCTCAGCCTCACAAACCGAACTGGGCAGCCAGTGACCAATGTGTCTTATCGATACGAAGACGGCGACGACGAGTCGGGTGGGCCTTTCGATATCAGATTTGATCCTAACAATATCATCAGCACGATGGCGCCAGACGCCGTCCAGCGGTACCCCATTTTGCAAGTTCACGGCTCGCCCAATGAAGCTGATTGCATAGTCGCCTGGACTGACGTGGACGGGGCTAGCCACGAAACGAAGGCCAGCGTGAGGATTAGTTGATGGTCAGCAAAAAAGCAAAACGATTAAGGAAACCGACACATTTCGGCAGCCAGCGCTGCCAGCGTAAGGAATAAAACGGAACGATGGCACGGCAAGCCGGTTACTACGAGTGGGACGACGACCTGACGCCAGGCAAGAAGAAGGAAGGTGGCTGGCACCAGAACCTCTATGATACGGAAGGACATCTCAAAGGCAACGCACGTTTTGTTCCAGTAGACGAAGACCAGGAAGATCCGATCATCGTCACCGAGACGGTTTATGTTCCCGCTGAGGAACGTCTTTCAAAGACACAGGAGATGGTTGCCGAAATAATTTCATCCGTCATTGTGAAACTCATCGAAGACGGTGTACAAGTAGCCAAACCGCATGTCCAACGGTGGTGGAATGAAACTGCTGTGCCGTTTGCCAAGACGAAAGTTGCGGATTGGAAACATCGTCATTCTTCGAGCCATGCCGAGAAAGCGCCACAGTGCGTCGAAGAAATAGTGATTGATGATGTCACTTCTTCTTCAGAAGAGTCCTCGTCCATCAGCATACTGCAGGCCGACGAGCGACCGACCATGTCGAGTGCCGAAGCGCAGGCTCGTCTTCTTGCCGCGGTTGCTGCCCGCACCTATAGCGACGAGCAACTGCGGATGGTGTCGGACTCACAGATCATCGATACCGAAGACTCCGAGACTATCCGATCTGCTCTGGCCCAGATACCGCGCGAGCACCTTATCGCCGTCATCGAGCACATGACCCGTCATCCGCATCTGTTGGAGGAATCAAACCTCGCAAACTTAGCGAGCCTTATTGGTCGAGTCAATCAGGTGGAGAATGTGCCAGCTGATGGGATGACAAACACTGAATAGGTAGAGGCTTATCAGAAGAGATTAAGGCACAGGCTTCCGTCAATCTATCTCTTCGGGTCGCCACCCGTCCAAATACTTCTTGATCAACTTGAGCAGATCTGAACTATCTGGCGCTGGATCGTCACACATCCTATTGTATACTTGCTCAATCGTTGACTCGTCGGAGTAGACGCCGCAGAGCTCTCCCCATGCCAGAACAGGTGTGCGATGTACGTGCGTACTTTCGAAGGACTGGTGTCTATTCTCACCTACCGCCGACTTAAACACAGCGTAGTGAACAGATAGTGGAGCAGTCGTATCAATTCTCTGTGCAATATGGCTCCCCCAGTACACGGGAGCGATCAGTACTCTCAACGGTTTATCTTCATACACAAGCTGTTCGATCGGCATCGCAGCTACACCCTGCTCATACTGCTCCTGAAGCTGCTGGGCGTACGCTTCCGATACGAGTCTGCGACCTGTGTCTGGAACGTAGCCAATGAGCAGGATCAACTCAAGCCGAGCCGAAAAACTCTGTAGTTGAGGAATGATGGCATTGACCGCCGACTCTACGGTACCTCCATTCCTTCGGTACTGCTCCAGAATTTTATCGATGACATAGGTAACATTAAATCGAGCCTCCGGCATAAACACTGACCTATCATCATGCCGAGGAAGGCGTGTCATTGCACCAAGAATTTCCACAATAACGTTAATAAGTCCCGCTTCAGAATATTCTCCCGCGAATCGACCTAGATCGCTGATGACGTCCTCTAGCTCATCATCCGCTATAGCATTAAACTCATGTGCGAGAGCCGCACTATCATCTGTAAGTTGATAGATTCTTTCTGCATTTGCAAAAGCAATCAGCTGATCAGGAAGTACCTGCTCGAGATAGACTTTCATGACCTCTGAGTAAGCAACACGCCGTTTTCGAAGATACTCATCTGGTCTGCCAATGTCGGCAGAGAACATGCCAGGATCGTAGTATGACGAGGTTGGCAAGGTGATACGAAGAAAGGCGTCGATAATTGCTTCATTTTGAGGAACGTTGCTCAGCGCTTGACTAATGTTGATTTCCTTTTCATCCTTACTTCGAATCTCATCGGCGTTGATCTTCGAATTTCCTTCCGGTAACTGGTAGGCCACAAGATACCAAAACGCGTCCGGCAGGAAGAGGCGCATTGACTCGAGTGCAACGATGTCCGAGACTTCGACGCTATCAGTAAGTGCAGCAGCCGTCGATCGTACTGCCATCGCTAGACGCCGCACATCTCGCATGTTCTTCATAGCCGGTACCACGATATTGAGGAGCGTATTATCCCACACTTCTCGGTCGAGCCTAACGTTCACTTGCTCCAGCGCAGAACCCAAAGCCTGAGCCACCTCACGAGTGAGCACCTTCCTTGGAATTATTGGAAGCTCGAACCCATTTTGCACAATCTTCTCAAGATAGACACGTCCAGGCACGCCATCCTCCGTCAGAGCATTTTCTACTCGTATACGATCAAAAGACAGGAGGTAAATGACATTGGGGAAGTTCGCCGTCAAGCGCACCAGTTTGAATATCTCGCGCACTTCCACTTTATCAAGCCGATCAATATCATCAATAATGGCTACGATCGGATGGTCAAGACTCCCGAGCGCTTTAGTGACCCGCTCTTTTTGCGCTGCAACGCTGACACTACGTAGCTCTCGAAATTTTTTCGCAAAAGTCGCCATCGCAAGAAGGCCAGCGGACCATGATCCGGCAACCGGAATGGCCGCAAATGGCGCTACCAGTTCGCTATAGCGTAGCATTTTGGTGGCGATGCTGCGGTACTGTTTGCCACGTTGTTTAAGCTGGACATTGATTTCTCCAAACAAGCCTGCAACGAGCGCTTCCGTTCCTGATAGCAGCCAGGGGTTGTAATCCACAACGAGCATTTCCTTATTTTGCAAGCGCTCTTTAACAAGGTTGAGTACTGATGTCTTGCCAGATCCCCATTGCCCCATAACTGCCAAAACATAACCTTGCGACGCGTCGATCATGTCGATCTCACGCACGATTCGCTCGACGAACTTGCTGCGTTGCAGTAGATCTTCCGAGGCCGTCGAGATGGGATTGTCCGCAAAATAGCTGATAGCACTCGGCGTTTTCTTGGGGTGATCAGTCATCAGTGACCTTCTTGATAAATGGGGCTGCTGACGCTGGGGAACGTTTTGTCAGCACTGCGCAGACAAGCCTACCTGCCTTGTCTTTCGTGGCAAGATCACGCTTACATACATATCGAAGAACTCTTTCGTGCTATAGTAATTAATAGATATGTTCGATAGCGTCCCCTCTCCCTACCACCGCCTCCGTCGCCTCAAAGCCGCCCTGTTGGCAGTCTCCCTGACGCTTGCAGGCATCCTCCTCATGATGCTCAACGCCTGGCTGTCCCCGCTGCGGCTGGGAAGTTGGCAGTGGCTGCACGCGCTGCCGCTGGGCGAGCTGGGTGGGACGCTGTTTGGTGCGGGGCTGCTGTCGACGTTCTTCGAGTACACCTTCCGGAGAGACCAGGAGGCGCATACGCTGGCCCGCTTCCGCCAGATCATCCGGGAGGAGGCTCCGGCGATGCGTGATGCGGTGGTGGAGGGCTTTGCCATTCGCCCTGAGGACTTGAAGCGCGTGGCGACGCCGGAGCTGCTGGATGACGTCGCGGCCAACGTGATGGCCCTACGGCTGGGCGATGAGCAGTTTGCTCGGGAGATCTACCGCGACATCCGAGACCAAG
>NZ_KV811025.1:0-24007 GCF_001812965.1 Actinomyces sp. HMSC075C01 | reverse complement strand
TGGACGTCACGGTGGAGTGGGAGTACACCACCGTGCCCAGCAGTGCCACCCGGCGCTTCGCTTGTGTGTCTGACCAGGATGAGTACAACGAGCTGCGCCAGGACGTACCTACCACCTCCACCTGGTTCATGGCACCGCGCCCTGGCATGGACGCTCGCCATCGGGAGGCGTACGAGCTGCTGGAGCTGACCGTCGATGGCCGGCCACAGCCAATCCGCCGCAGCACGCGTGCTACCGGCCAGACCTACAGCGTCGACCTAGACGAAGACGCCAGAAGCGGCACACCAGTGCGCATCCGCCAGGTCTTCCGCACCATCACCCCACAGTGGAGCCACCGGCTGTACTTCGCCGTTGCCCAGCCGACACGAGGATGGTCACTCCGTCTGGACTACACAGACACCACCATTGCTGAAGTCCAGGTCAGTGACACGATGGCGACCACGCCGGCTTCCAGCGTCGTCCATTCGCCGGAGGCTGTACCAGGCAAGGAGATCACCGTCGAGACCTCTAGTTGGCTACTCCCCCAATCTGGCGTGGCCTTCACGTGGGCAACCAACGACGAGCTGCCCCAGACCAAGCAGCCTGAGGCAGTCGCCTCCTCGAGAGAGGGCTAGTTCCTAGGGATAGTCAGCTTCCGCCGTTCATCTCATCCACCTCCTCACCAGCTCGACCGCTGCGGACAGCCACAGGATACATCGTCGTGAGATACATAGTCTCTGGATTAGGAGTCTTTCGCCGGTTGAGATGGAGCCGTGCCCACCGACCGCAAGCCACCGCTCTCACCAGCCACTGGTGAGTTTGGTCGGCGTGTGCGCGCCCGCCGCGAGCAGCTGGGCCTGTCGCAGGAGAAGCTGGCCGAGCGCACCACCCTGCACTGGTCGTACATCGGCCAGGTCGAACGCGGCCAACGCAACCTCAGCCTCCACAACATCCTCCGCATCGCCCACGCCCTCGACACCGACGCCGGCGGGTTGGTGAGTGGGCTGGAGGTGTAGCGACGGAAGCAGTCGCCAACTGCCACCGGTGTAGTCGCTGCTGCACGTCCCCCATTCCTCATTGATTTCATCATTCTGTGGTATTCTTCTGTATACTTACTACAGAATAGCCAAAACAGAATAACGGAGGAATAATGGCAGTCACTGTTGACGGTCGCACCGACATCGAGAAACTCACTGAGTTGCTCTCTGAGCCAGAACAACAACACCTCGAATTCAAAGAAAGCGTTGACCTTTCGAAGAACGAGGGTAAAGTAAAGTTCGTCAAAGATGTTGTGTCTATGTCGAACCGACCGCCAGGCGGATACATCCTCATCAGAGTTGATGACAGCGGAAAGCCTGTTGCCCCGCAAGGAACTTTTGATCAGAAGACACGTGAACTCTTCGATGGTGCGCGTCTCAACGACCTTATCCGCAGGTACACAGAGGGCCCTGTGCACGTCACCTCGCAGTTCCACACCGTTAGCGACAACGAAATAATTCTCATCTACGCTCACCATAACGAAAGCGGTCTGCCAGTACCGATGAGTTCTCTTGGGCAGTACTCCGACGAGCACAAGCGACCGACAACCATATTTCGCGAGGGCGACATCTGCATCCGAGATGGCGCGCAAAACGCACCTCTTCGATGGTCGCACTGGAATGAACTGCTACGGGAGCATGATCAGCGCATCCGCGACGATGCACGAAAAGACATCGAATCTCTGGTAGCAGAAGTTGCCAGGTCGTTGCGAAGCCCAGGTGGGCGATCCAATGTGCCGCTATCAATAGACATGTCAGACGACACGTTCGTCGAGGCGCTGCTCACCAATATTGAACTCAGCGGAGACATGCGTATCCGCTACTTCCTGTCTCAGCTCTCCGGATTCGCCGCCGACGAGGAACGTTATGTCGAGGCACTCAATAAGGCAACCATCATCGCTGTGCAGGCTCTGTTCCTCGGCAAATTCGACATTGTTGATCTGACGATCACCCGCCTGTTCGATGCGTATAAGCAACTTGACCCGCAAGATCCATCAAAGCAACTCGCAATCATCGTTCGCTGCTACATCATCGGCGCAGCCGCTGTTCGATGCAAAGCCTGGTCAACTATATCCAATCTTGTACTCCAGCCCTATCCTCCGAAAATCGACGCCTTCACGTACGTCTACACATCGTGGATCCGCCACGGCCAAGTTGAAGCGTCTCGTGCAGAATTATTTCCTGCCGACAATCGGGGAAGCCTCATGATTCCCCCAGCACGACTACTTATGGTCGAGCATCCCGCGATGCGTCCTGATGTACCAGACACAGTATCCACTAATGCAGAGGTCATCCCTGAAAGCGATACCGTTCTCAATTCGTTGTGTCAGTTTGACATTTTGTATTGCATCATTGTTGCAGCCGATGAAACGCACGATGGCGACGCATACCCTGCATCCTCTGCCTTCAATCAATATCGCACTTACCCGATCCTCACTCAACTCATCGAAGATGAAGGAATGCGGCACGAGTTGTTTCCTGGAAGGAGCGATTTCCAGGTCGCCGCGGCGCTGAATGAAGCAATTAGTACTGCGAAACGGCAATCACTTAAATTCAACAACGGATGGTGGTGGAGCGACCATCCAGACGTTCGAAGTTTCATCAACAAGCACCAGAGTGAATAATACAGGCATTACCTCATCAGTCAGTGTTGTCACCAAGATGGAGAACACTCGATGAGCAAAAGCCAGCCGCTCCCGGTGATTGCTTACCGATTCACTAATAGACACAAAACAGACTTCAGCTTGCTTACTTAACAATCAAGCCAAACCTTCTCATAGCCCCACAATCATTGTATACTGATTGGAGTAATGCATGTATATATATCAAAATATCCGCGTTTGTCTGGATCATCCTATGATGAAGTATTAAAGCGGGCTCGAGCCGAGTATCATGTCGTCGCACAATCAAGCAAACGACAACCATATGTGAGGTCGAAATATTTCAATAGCAGCAAGATCTTTCTCGACGTATTTTGGACTCACCTGATGCAGAAGCACCCAAAGGAACGACGGAAAAGGCTCAAGTTCTACAAAGCGGCACTTGACCTGCTTCGTCATTCTCAGATCGCACCAGATACTATTTTTCGGACAGATGATCTCAACATTATGCTGCACCGCTTCTACGGCGTCACGAAAGACGGTGTGTACTTCTGCGTGCAGGTCAAGGAAGACAAGCGTACCGGCCGCAAGGACTTCATGTCAGTCTTTGATAGGAAACCGCGTTAAAGCTCACCAAATAAAAATCTCCCGCTGTGTGGCTTAGAAACCACCCGCCGGAGATCCTGGTGACACGGTGTTGGCCTGTGTCTACCTACGATTATAGGCTTTTCAGCCTAAATGTCAATAGTTTTAAGCAATTTTGGCACACTAAGAGGATAGAATGAATGGGCACGTGCTGCGCAGGCCTTCCAGCAACGAGTTCTAAAACACTTTCCTGGCGACCGGTACCGTTCTACTGGCCGTGATGGGATGCCCACGACGGCACACCAGTCTTAAGCTGGTCGGTGGCAAACACTATCCGCTCCCCAGATAACTCTGGGCGCTCTTCGACGATGGAGGCCCACGCTCACCGCCTCTGCCGTCACTCCTTGCGAGCAGCCGCCAGGTGGCGTCCGATGGTCATGCTGCTGAAGCCGAGCCGCTTGGCGATCTCAGCGATGGTCAGGCCCTGCTGGCGGAGGAGGATCGCCTGAGCACGGTCTTCGTCGGTGAAGCGGTGGCTGCGCTCCAGCCCTGCCTGCCCGCGCAGCCGGTAGACCGTCGAGCGGTTGACACCCGTCTGCCGGACGATCTCCTTGACCGGGACACCGGCGCGGTACAGGTCAATCACCTGCTGGCGCTGCTCGGGTGTGAGCGGCCGGAACTTCGTCTGCTTGATGCGGCCAACCTTGCGCGGCGACCTTGACACTGTGTCGGGCGCATCACTCTCACCGTTCGGCCGCTCCCCCACGCTGGTGGCCGGTGCGGTGGGCCGCCGTTGCAGGGGCTCACCTTCTGGCTCTGCCGCATCTGCCCCGTGAGACGGCCTGGGCTCGTCAGCATCGCCCGCCGCGCCATCCGACCCGTCAGTAGCCGGCGGATGCGCTACATTGGGGCGGGTACACACCTGGCCGCCCTCACCGGCGGCCAGCTTCCTTCGGAAGTCCAGCAGCACCATCAGGTTGTTAGGGTCAATGGTGCGGAGTTGTACTGACGCCCCAGTTACTCAAGCATTGGGGCACGTCTTGCCTCCGTGGTGGAATCGGTAGACACCGCGACCTTAAAAGTCGCTGCCTACGGGCGTGCGGGTTCGAGTCCCGCCGGAGGCACCACAGCATCGCTATACAAACCCTCACCTCTGGTTCTCGAAACGTCGCCGTTCCCTCACGAAACCTTTGCCCTCCCGCTATGGGAAGGGGGACACTGGCCCTGTCCTGCCTCGAGTCAAGGAGCCGTCATGAAGATCGCCGCCCGGGCCAAAGCCGCTCAGCCCTTCTATGCGATGAGCATTGGTGAACGCGCTGGAGTCCTCCAGGCGGAGGGCCACTCGATCGCCAAGCTCAGCCTGGGTGAGCCCGACTTCGGCGCCCCTCCCGCTGTTCGAGAGGAGATGTGCCGCGTCATGGACGGCCGACCACTGCCCTACTCCCCTGCCCTGGGCCTGCTCGCACTGCGTGAGGCCATTGCCGGCTTCTACCGGGACAGGCACGGCGTCGAGGTCGATCCTGCCCGGATCGTCGTGACCACGGGTGCGTCGTCGGCGCTCCTGCTGGTGGCCGCCGCCACCACACAAGCCGGTGACGACGTCGTCATCGCCGATCCGTCCTATCCCTGCAACCGGCAGCTGGTGGAGACCTACGGTGGCCGGATCGTTCTGGCGCCCACCAGTCCTGCCAGCCGTTACCAGATGGACCGGGCCGCAGCCGAGGCGGCGTGGACTCCTCAGACGAGCGCGGTGATGCTGGCGACCCCGTCCAACCCCACGGGCACGTCGATCCCCTTCGAGGAGCTGGCGTCGATCTGCGCGCTGGCCCGTGAACGCGGCGCCTGGCGGATCGTCGACGAGATCTACCTGGGGTTGGCTGATCCAGGCGAGGACGGCACACCAGCGCGCACCGTCCTGGAGGCCGATCCTGAGGCGATCGTCGTCAACTCCTTCTCCAAGTACTTCGGGATGACGGGATGGCGCCTGGGTTGGGCGATCCTTCCCGAGGAGCTGGTGACCCCCGCGGAGAACCTGGCAGTCAACTACTTCCTGTGCGCTTCGACGCCCGTCCAGCAGGCCGCGCTGGCAGCCTTCTCCCCCGAATCCATCTCCGTGTGCGAGCAGCGCCGCCAAGAGCTCCTCGCCCGCAGGAGCATCGTGCTCGACGGGCTGCAACGCATCGGCCTCCCGGTTCCGGTCCTGCCCGACGGCGCCTTCTACGTCTACTTCGACGTCTCCTCCACGGGGCTTGATGCCCAGACCTTCTGCCACCGCGCCCTGGAGGAGGCTCATGTGGCACTCACTCCGGGGCAGGACTTCTCCACGACCACGGCCCACTCCCACGTGCGACTGTCCTACGCTGCCTCCCGCGACGAGCTGCACGAGGGAATGAAGCGTCTCGAAACTTTCATTAACAGTTTGTAAATAAACAGGCATTCAACTCAATAATCCGATATCGAGTCGCGTGCATCAATGTGGCACTCACCTGTTCACATGTTGCACAATTCTCGTCATGTCCATGCAGACCCTGCTCCTCTCCGCCGCGCTGGTAGCTTTTGGAGTGATCGCCGCCGTCGAGATCTCCAAATCAATCCATCAGAAAATACGCTTGCGCCGCGATACGGCATCCTCCGCCCCACACCGGGGTGAGGAGTCCACATGGAATGAGCTCACTGAGCATCATCGGCCCGTCAGACACTCCGAGCCCCAGAAGTTCGCCGCCGGTCCCCATGAGCGGCTCCTGGCGATCTGCGCGCCGTACTCCCTGTGCCGCCGGGACCCGTGGGACCGGCTCACCTGCTCCGATCTCGACGGCACGCGCACCATGCTCTCCCTCGACTGGGGAGTGTGCTCGCGCGCCGATCTCCTCTCCCGAGTCCACTGGCTCATCACCTCCGGCCACCGCACCGGTTTCGATGCCGAGCGCGCCCGCTGGGTCGACACCTCCCTGGCGGAGGCCGAACGCCACGAGCTGCGAGAAGCTGCCGAGTCCTCCTCAGACGCGGCCGAGACACTGTGGCGCCTCGAGCGCATGCTCAACAATGATCGGGACATCCGTAACGTGGACTTCTCCGCCTGGGACCTGATCCGTGCCGGCATGCTGACGCGCTGCGGATTCGCGCTGGGCTGGCTGACCGAGGACGAGACCTGGGACACGCTCGCGATCCTGGATCGCGGGCTGCGAGGGCGCTATCGGAGCTGGACGCAGGTGTCGGAGTCATTCCGGCTGGCACGCTGGTACTGGAACTCCACGAGCGGCAAGGACGAGCACTTCAACGACCTGCACGACCTCAACCGCTCGCTGGTTCTTCTCAGCCCCGACGGGCCGTGGGGGCTCATCGACTGGGACGTCGAGACTCCCGAGCCCTCGTTCCTCATTCTCGACGACCTCCTCGACGCCGGTGTGGCCACACCGTTGGGTGCGGGCGAGAGGAAGCGGGCCACACGGTGGGAGCGCTGGGTCGACGATCAGGTCATTGTCCGCGGGCAGCACCGCCCCCAGCACTTCGGCACCCACGCCGAGCAGCACCACCGGTTCGCCAAGCGCGCCTGAAGGATCACGTCAACGGCGATCCGCGACAGAGCGGGTACGGAGCTTGTGGTGGACCCGACCGGACTCGAACCGACGACCGACGCGGTGTAAACGCGTTGCTCTACCAACTGAGCTACAGGTCCAGGTGCAGACGCTGCCGGGAGCACACTGCCCGAGCACCCGGTGCCTGCACACGCAACTGACGGCGCGAGCCGCCTCAGCCGGAGACTTTACCGCCTCCACCGGACGGGCCACCAACCATCTCCGCCTCTGAGGGAGCAGTACGCCGCGCAGTCATCGGGTCGCCTCAGCGCCCCCGGCTGGAGACCCTGATGCCACTCCAGTGCTGCCCCATGGAGGCGGCAGAGGTCGCGTGCATGCCGGCTGTCGCGGCAGCCTCCTCCACCTCGGCTGCCTGGACGGCGCCGGTAGTACGCGCCTTGGGCGTCAGCACCCAGATGAGCCCTGCGCCGTCGAGGTTGGCCTGGGCGTCCACGAGGAGGTCGGTGAGGTCATCGACGTCGCCGTCGTCGTCACGCCACCACACGATGGCCGAGTCGGCCACGTCCTCGTAGTCCTCGTCCACCAGAGTGGTTCCGGTCTCCGCCTCAACGGCCTGACGCAAGGTCTCGTCGACGTCGACGTCGTAGCCGAACTCCTGAATGATGAGACCGGAGGCGAAGCCGAAAGCCCCACCCGCTGTACTCGCCACGTCCTTACACCGTCCTTCTGGGCCTGGCCCGTCTACCGTTCGCCCGCTGCTGGGCGATGAGTACTAGCCCACCGCACCCGGCACCAACCGCGCAAGTGAACACGCACGTCAGATTACCTTGGACTTTCCTTTGAAGATCGATTCTGACGCGACCGCCCCCTTGAGGCTCCACACCCCTCAGTGCTCGCCAGCGAAACCAACCCATCACTAAGTGATCTACATCATACATGAAGTGGGACTTTCTTCCCGTTCGGTGCAGCGTTCGCCCCGTCGCAGGTCGTAGATTAGGGCCGTCATCCACAGCGGTCTGGCTTCAGGCGCACGCCGATGCCGCCATCGGCACCACGGCACGCAATGAGGCTCGGGCCGACCGCACAGACGCGAGGAAAGAGGATTCCGTGAGCCCCACCAGTGACTCCACGCCGCTCATTGACGGCCTCCTGACGAAGGTGACCGACAACGACCCAGAGGAGACCAAGGAGTGGCACGAGTCCCTCGATGCCCTCATCGCGGACAAGGGCGCCAAGCGAGCGCGCTACATCCTGCTGAGCATGCTGGCTCAGGCCCGGCAGAAGAACGTCACGGTTCCCACCGAGACGACGACGCCGTATATCAACACCATCGACGTCGCCAATGAGCCCTACTTCCCCGGTGACGAGAGCGCAGAGCGCACCTACCGGCGCTGGCTGCGCTGGAACGCCGCCGTCATGGTCACCCGAGCCCAGCGCCCCGGGGTCGGGGTCGGCGGTCACATCTCCTCCTACGCCTCGACCGCAACCCTCTACGAGGTCGGCTTCAACCACTTCTTCCGCGGCAAGGACCACCCCGGCGGCGGTGACCACGTCTTCTTCCAGGGCCACGCCTCACCGGGCAACTACGCCCGCGCCTTCATCGAGGGCCGCCTGAGCGAGGCGGACCTGGACGGCTTCCGTCAGGAGGAGTCCCGCCCGGCAGGTGGCCGCGGCCTGCCCTCCTACCCCCACCCGCGCCGCATGGAGGACTTCTGGGAGTACCCCACCGTCTCCATGGGCCTTGGCCCCTCCGAGGCGATCTACCAGGCCTGGTTCGACAAGTACCTTCAGGGCGCAGGCATCAAGGACACCTCTCAGCAGCACACCTGGGCCTTCCTGGGCGACGGTGAGATGGACGAGCCCGAGTCGCGCGGCATGCTGCAGCTGGCCGCCAACCAGCAGCTGGACAACCTCACCTTCGTCATCAACTGCAACCTGCAGCGCCTCGACGGTCCGGTGCGCGGAAACGGCAAGATCATCCAGGAGCTGGAGGCCTTCTTCAAGGGCGCGGGCTGGAACGTCATCAAGGTGATCTGGGGCCGTGGCTGGGACCAGCTTCTCGCCGCGGACAAGGACCACGCCCTCGAGCACCTCATGATGGAGACGCTCGACGGCGACTACCAGACCTTCAAGGCCAACGACGGCGCCTACATCCGCAAGCACTTCTTCGGTCGCGACCCGCGCACCGCCGAGCTCGTCAAGGACTGGACTGATGACGAGATCTGGGCCCTGCAGCGCGGCGGCAACGACTACCGCAAGATGTACGCCGCTTACAAGGCGGCCACGGAGCACAAGGGCCAGCCCACTGTCATCCTGGCGCACACGGTCAAGGGTTACCTCCTGGGCGGCCACTTCGCCGGCCGTAACGCCACCCACCAGATGAAGAAGCTGACGCTGGATGACCTCAAGGCCCTGCGCGATCGGCTCCACATCCCGATCACCGACGAGCAGCTCGAGGCCAACCCGAAGATGCCGCCGTACTACCGGCCGGCCGCCGACGACCCCTCGCTGCTCTACATGCTGGACCGGCGCCGCCAGCTCGGAGGCTTCATCCCCGAGCGTCGCGATGCCGGCGTCGAGCTCGAGCTGCCGGGCGACAAGACCTACGACATCCTCAAGGGCGGCTCGGGCAAGCAGGAGGTCGCCTCCACGATGGCCTTCGTGCGCCTGCTCAAGGAGCTCATCAAGGACAAGGGCATCGGACGGCGCATCGTGCCGATCGTTCCGGACGAGTCGCGCACCTTCGGGCTGGAGTCGCTCTTCCCCACCAAGAAGATCTTCAACACCCAGGGTCAGAACTACACGCCGGTCGACGCCGACATGATGCTGTCCTACCGGGAGTCCACCTCCGGTCAGCTCATGCACACAGGCATCAACGAGGCCGGTTCAGTCTCCCTGTTCCAGGTGGCCGGCACGAGCTACGCCACCCACGGCGAGCCCATGATCCCGGTCTACATCTTCTACTCGATGTTCGGCTTCCAGCGCACCGGCGACCAGTTCTGGGCCGCCGGAGACCAGCTGACCCGCGGCTTCATCATCGGAGCCACCGCCGGACGCACCACCCTGACCGGTGAGGGCACCCAGCACATGGACGGCCACTCCCCCGTCATCGCGGCCACCAACGACGCCGTCATCAGCTACGACCCGGCCTACGCCTACGAGATCCGGCACATCGTGCGCGACGCCCTGGAGCGCTGGTACGGCCCGGACTCAGGTCGCAACCGGGACGTCATGTACTACCTGACCGTCTACAACGAGCCGATCCACCAGCCCGCCGAGCCCGACGGCGTCGACGTCGAGGGAATCCTGCGCGGTATTCACCGCATCAGCACGGCTCCCGACGGCGAGGGCCCCGAGGTCCAGCTCCTGGCCTCCGGTGTCGCAGTGCCCTGGATCGAGGAGGCTCGCCGCATCCTGGCCGAGGACTGGGGCGTACGTGCCGCCACGTGGTCCGTCACTAGCTGGAACGAGCTGCGGCGCCAGGCACTGGAGGTGGAGAAGGCCAACTTCCTGGCTCCCGACGCCCAGCAGCAGGTCCCCTACCTGACGCGGAAGCTCTCCGAGAGCACCGGCCCCTTCATCGCCACCAGCGACTACGACCACCTGGTCCCCGACCAGATCCGTGCCTGGGTACCCGGCGACTACTACACCCTGGGTGCCGACGGCTTCGGATTCTCCGACACCCGCGCTGCCGCCAGGCGCCACTACCTCATCGACGCCCAGTCGGTGGTGGTCCGCGCCCTCCAGGCGCTGGTGGAGCAGGGGCGCCTCGACCACTCCGTCCTGGCCCAGGCCGTTGCCCGCTACGACTTGACCAACGTCAACGCAGGCACCTCCGGCTCCCAGGGAGGGGAGTCCTGATCCGCCCCGTGCGGCTATAGTTGGACGCACTGACCAATTGTGGTGCCGGTGGAACGCGGTCTTCCGTGTTCCACCGGCACCACCATGTCTGCCGAATGAGGTCCTCCCTTGTCCCGCTCCCCGTTCCTGCGCTCCACCGCATTCACGGCCGCGTGCCTGCTGACCCTGTCCGGTTGCTCAGTCGGCTGGACCGGCGCCAGGGGGACGTCCTCGACCCCGGCGGGCCAGAACGATGCCGCCGCTCAGGAGGCCGAGGAGGAGCCCACTGGGAAGCTGGAGGACGCCAGCCCCATGGATCCGCTGGAGTACGGCAACTGCACGTCCTCCGACATCCGCGACTACGACGACGAGCTGACCGACAACGACGCGGAGGACACCCGGGCCCAGGCAGAGGCCCAGGTCACTAAGGTGATTCCGGCCTCCAACCAGGTCAGTGTCACCTCCAACGAGCTCTCCACTGATCAGGTGGTCAAGGTCTCGGCAGGCGCACGAGACGTAACAATCACCGCACAAAGTCTCGTGGTCGTCATCGAAGGGGAGATCGATTCACTGACCGTCAACGGCTTTGACAACACGGTCTGGATCGACGCCTCCAATAAAGTCACATTCGGTTCCAACGACGGGGACAGCCAGAACTACGTCTTCTGGCACTCCAGGCCTCCGCAGGCGAAAGTGGATCCACAAGGCCTCAACATCATCGGCAAGGACGTTCACGCCCCTGTCGTCCGCTCCTGTCGCTCCTTCTCATGATGCCGTTCGCGACAGAGCTGGAAGCAGCCTTCCGACGTCGGCGAGGCGGTACAGCACGCCGCCGGCCGCCCGCCGACCCTCGGAAGGCCGATTCCCCCTTACTCCTGCGAGCCAGGAGCCGTGGACACAACCGGCGGAGTTGACGGATCGGATCCTGAGTAGACCTTCAGGTCACGGAAATGGGGACGCAGAAGGTTCTCGGGGCTGAGAATCTCGTCAAGAACAGGTTCCTCGAGCAGCCCCATCTCCAGAACCACCTCTCGCACGCTGCGTCCTGAACGGGCGCACTCTCGGCCCACCAGGTCGCCGTTGTGGTGACCGATCACCGGGTTGAGATAGGTAACGATTCCGATCGAGTCCAGCACGTTGCGGCGACACACCTCCTCATTGGCCTCGATCCCCACGATGCACAGCTCCCGCAGGGTCGACATCCCGCGGGTGAGCAGATTGATGGACTCGAAGATGGCCTGGGCGATCACCGGTTCCATGACATTGAGCTGGAGCTGTCCCGCCTCCGCGGCGAAGGTCAGCGCAACATCGTTGCCCATAACCTTGAAGCAGACCTGGTTCACCACCTCCGGGATCACCGGATTGACCTTGGCCGGCATGATGGAGGAACCGGCCTGACGCTCAGGCAACCTGATCTCCCCCAGCCCCGCACGAGGCCCGGAGGACAGTAGTCGCAGGTCGTTGCAGATCTTGGACAGCTTCACCGCCAAGCGCTTGATCGCGGCGTGCATCGAGACATATGCGCCCGTGTCACTCGTGGCTTCCAGCAGGTCATGCGCTCCTCGAACCTCCAAACCGGTGATCTCCCGCAGATGCCCAACAACAGTGCTCTGATAGTCCGGCGGGGTGTTGAGCCCCGTGCCGATCGCCGTGGCCCCGAGGTTCACCTCCAGAAGCAGGGCGGCGTTGTTGTGAAGCCGGCTGACCTCCTCCTCCAGCAGAACGGCGAAGGCCTCGAACTCCTTCCCCAGGCTCATAGGAACAGCATCCTGAAGCTGAGTACGCCCCATCTTCAGAACATTGACGAACTCCGCCCCCTTGGATCGCATCGACGCAATGAGCCGCTCGAGCTCCTCGATGAGCGAGCTGACAAGGGCGAACAGCCCCAAACGGAATCCAGTCGGGTAGGCATCGTTCGTCGACTGGGACTTGTTGACATGATCGTTGGGGTTGATGATGTCATAACGGCCCTTGGCGTATCCCAGGTACTCCAGCGCGAGGTTGGCGATCACCTCGTTGGTATTCATGTTAACGCTGGTCCCGGCACCCCCCTGGAACTGGTCGACCGGGAACTGATCAAGGCAGCGCTCGGCAAGCAGCACCTGGTCACAGGCCCACACAATCGCACCAGCAATCTCCGGGTCGATAGCCCCCAGATCACTGTTCGCTAACGCTGACGCCTTCTTCACCTGCACCATGCCGCGAACGAAGGCCTCTTCATCACCGACCACAGATCCAGAGATCTGGAAGTTCTCCATCGCACGTAGCGTATGGATTCCCCAATAGGCATCCAATGGAACTTCCCGTGCACCAAGAAGATCTTCCTCTGTGCGGGTTGCCTTCGTCATCCTGAGCCTCCGAGTTGTCTAGCTAGGCACCTGCCTGTGCGCATCCATGCTGGCATACGACGCACACATTCGGGTCATTGCAGATTCACATACCATGGCTTCCACAATGGTTACGCTATTGTAACCTGCGCAATCCGCTCCGTCTCCGCGACACACCACCCTCAGTTATCCCCGTATTTTCAACACAAACTCGTGTCGGATCACACGCCGCGCCAATCGAGAACCTACTGTCCTCAGGATATTCCAGTCGGTAGCATCCACAGTATGGATGAGTTGAGCGCTCCGGGAGTGTCTGCACTGCGACAGGCGCAGGACACAATTATTGAACACTCACTGGACCGCATCAGTTCGGCCCATGATTTCTACCGAACCCTGCCGGAGGGATCGCGCGACCAGATCGCAGCGGTGGCCCGCCTGGGCGTCACCATGTTCGTCGACTCGGCGGAGAACCCCTCGACCCCGCTGACCCCCTCCCAGATCTTCTCCGTTGCCCCTGCGGCTCTAACCGGTGTCATTACGCTGGAGCAGACCCTGGCGTTGGTGCGTACGGTCCTCGACGTCGTCGTGGACGAGGCTCCTCGTGCCGTACCCGAGGAGGACCATGACACCGTCCGCATCCTCGTCCTGACCTTCGGGCGTGACGTCGGCTTCGCCGCGGCCGAGGTGTACGCCCGGGCGGCCGAGGCCCGCGGCGCCTGGGACGCCCGGTTGGAATCCGTAGCGGTCGACGCGATGCTTCACGACGACCCCGAGGACGCCGCAACCCGAGCCGGAACTGCCGGCTGGAACGGAACCGGACCTGTGGTGGCGATCGCCGCCAAGACCACTCTGGATGCGCTCGGCGTCTCCAGGTTGCGCCACGAGTGCCGCAACCTGGCCAGCGACTGCCTGGTATCGGTACGAGGCGACTCCGTCCTCATCATCCTGGGTGACAGCCCGGCGGCTCACACCCCAGCGTCCAAGCACTCCGGCCGGGAGGCCACCGCTGAGCAGCTGGTGGACCAGGCCGCCATGCAGGTGGCCGGCGGTCTGGGCGGGTCGGCCGTCGTCGGCCCGGTGGTTCCAGGGATCTCGCACGCGGGTCGTTCGCTGCGCTCGGCCCTGGCCGGGCTGCGAGCTCTGCCCGGCTGGGCCGAGGCGCCAAACCCGGTTCACGCCGACGACCTCCTCCCCGAGCGGCTCCTGGCCGGCGACGAGCTCGCCTGTGAGCAGATCCTCAACCTGGTGCACGCGCCCCTGCACGAGATGGGCGATCCCTTCGAAAGCACGGTGGCCACCTACCTGGCGCTGGGCGGAAGCCTGGAGGCCACTGCCCGGAACCTGTTCGTGCACGCCAACACGGTGCGCTACCGCCTGGGCCGCGTCAGCGAGCAGGTCGGCTGGGACGCGACGAACGCCCGTGACGGCCTCATGCTGCACATGGCGATCATCGTGGGCCGACTGGCTGTCAGCCGAGAGGCCTGACGCACCGTGGGCGCGATGAGCGTCCGCATCCTCTTCTGCGCGACCGGACCGTCCGTCACCTTCGGGCTGGTCCGGTCGTGACGCTACGACCGCGCCCCGGCCGTGAGCCGACCCCCGGTGGTGCACCGGTTCCTAAGCACCCCTGCTCATCTGGGACAATGGTCCGACCTGCGGTACCTCCGCCGGCGAACCACAACCATCATCGAGTCACAGCGCCGTCACGGATCCTGGATGCTCCGTCACGGCGCCTGAAGGAGCCACCATGGCTGAGCAGAACAACGCCGACGTCCTGTCCATCGTCACCCAGATCGTCAGCGAGGAGTCCGGCGTCGCGGCCAAGGACATCACTCGGGACACCACCTTCGCCCAGGACCTCGACGTCGACTCCCTGGGTCTGCTGACCATCGCCACCCAGGTCGAGGAGCGCTTCGGTGTGGCCCTGGACGACTCCCTCATCCCGACTCTGCCCACCGTCGGAGCCCTGGTTGACCTGGTGACCTCCAAGAAGGCCTGACGACAGACATGAGCCCGGAAGCCGAGTGCCGCCCGGATGACGTCGTCGTCACCGGACTGGGAACCGTCAATCCTCTGGGCGCAGACGTTGAGTCCACCTGGAGCGCCCTGCACGAGGGCGCCTGCGCGGTTCGTACCCTTGAGCACGAGTGGGTCGAGAGCCATGACCTACCTGTGCGGATCGGCGCTCCCCTAGCGGTCGATCCCGCCGAGATACTCCCGCCCCGCCAGCTGCGCCGCCTCGACCGTGCCAGTCAGTGCGCACTGCTGGCCGCCCGCCAGGCCTGGGAGCAGGCGGGGGCCCCGCAGGTCGCCTCACAGCGTCTGGCGGTGTCCGTCTCCCCGGGCATGGGGCCGGTCCTGTCGGTTATGGAGGCCTGGGACGCCCTGAGGGACAAGGGGCCCCGGCGGGTTCTGCCGACGGCGGTCCCGGCGCTCATGCCCAATGCCCCTGCGGCCGCAGTCGGGATCGAGCTGGGGGCACACGGTGGTATCCATGCTCCTGTCTCGGCCTGCGCCTCCGGAGCCGAGGCCATCGCCTACGGCGCGGACCTCATCGCTCTGGGGCGGGCCGACGTCGTCGTGGTCGGGGGCACGGATGCGGCCCTCCACCCGATGACCGTGGCCGCCTTCGGCGCGATGCGGGCCCTGTCCACGCGCAACGCCGACCCTCAGACCGCCTCACGCCCCTTCGCCCCGGACCGTGACGGCTTCGTCCTGGGTGAGGGCGCCGGGATCCTCGTCCTGGAGCGCGCTGCGCACGCCTTGGCCCGTGGCGCACGGGTCCTGGCCGTGCTGGCAGGCTCTGGGGTCACTGCCGATGCCTATGACGTCGTACGACCGGAGCCGTCGGGCACGGAGCAGGAACGAGCCCTGCGGATGGCTCTGGGGCGCGCGGGCCTTGACGCCGGCGCTGTTGGGCACGTCAACGCCCACGCCACCTCGACACCGGCCGGCGACGTCGTCGAGGCCGGTGTCCTGGCCAGGACGGTGCCGGACGCGGCCGTCAGCGCCACGAAGTCCGCCACCGGTCACCTCCTGGGCGGAGCCGGGGGGCTGGAGGCGGTGCTGACCGTCATGGCGCTGCAGGAGCGCTGGGCCCCACCCACGCTGCTGCCGGCCGGAGTGGATCCGGAACTGGCCCGGCTCGGGCTGGACGTCGTTGGACCACAGGGCCGGGACCTGCCCAACCTGACGGCGGCGGCCAGTACCTCCTTCGGCTTCGGAGGGCACAACGTCGCCCTGGTCTTCGCCCGCCAGTAGTCGTGCTCGGGAGGGAGTCGCCATGTGGTCCCGCCTGTGACCCACCACGCTGGACCCGGCCGGTGCGGTCAGGCACAATAGCCATGCATGCCGCGTACGTCATGACATGAGCCCGGTTGCGGGTCGAGACCGTTGGGGAAGGCGAATCTCGAAACCAACCAGGAGGCGATACTCATGATCGGTGCCTACACCCGCGGTGTACTTTTCGTGCATTCAGCACCTCGGGCGCTCTGCCCCCACATCGAGTGGGCAGCGGCCGAGGTGCTCGGTTCGCGTGTCCACCTCGACTGGACCGAGCAGCCTGCGGCTCGGGGCATGATGCGAGCCGAGACCAGCTGGGTGGGGCCCGCTGGAACGGGAGCCAGCCTTGCCTCGGCCCTGCGCGGCTGGGCGAACCTGCGATACGAGGTGACCGAGGAGGCGAGCGTCGGCACCGATGGCGGCCGCTGGTCCCACACCCCAGACCTGGGTATCTTCCACGCACAGACGGATGTTCACGGCAACGTCGTCGTCCCCGAGGACCGGATCCGCGCCGCGCTCGTCTATGCCGCCGATCCTGACAGGATGCGCCGCGAGCTCGATCTGGCTCTGGGGCAGGCCTGGGACGACGAGCTCGAGCCCTTCCGCTACGCCGGAGCCGGCGCGCCCGTGCGGTGGCTGCACCGCGTCGGCTAGGAGCACGCCGCGCACGGGAGGCCTCATCGCCTACTGCAAACCGGGTGGGGCAACAGGTCGCAAGATCTGCTGCCCCACCCGGTCTGTATCTCTGGCGACGTTACAGTCCCTGCGCTCGCAGCTCCTTCATCGCCTTGGCCCGGTTCTTCCGGTCGAGGCGATCGAGGTAGAGGTGGCCCTCCAGGTGGTCGCACTCGTGCTGGATGCAACGGGCCATGAGCTCCTCCCCCTCGACGACGACTTCCTTGCCGTCCAGGTTCACTCCCTCCGCCCGGGCGTACCAGGCCCGCTCCGTGGGGAACCACAGGCCCGGCACTGACAGACAGCCCTCGTCCCCGTCCTGGTACTCGTCCTTGGAGATCTCGACGATCTTGGGGTTGAGGACGTAGCCGATCTCGCCGTCGATGTTCCAGGAGAAGGCGCGCAGACCGATCCCGATCTGATTGGCGGCCAGGCCGGCCCGGCCGTCCTCATCGACCGTCTCGAGCAGGTCCTCGACCAGGGCCTTGACGGAGTCGTCGATGTCAGTGATCCAGTCGCACTCGGTGCGCAGGATCGGGTCGCCAATGATGCGGATGTCACGGTATGCCATGGCGGCATCCTCCCACGACCAGAGCGACGAGGTCATGTTCGGCCCCTGTCGCGATCTGGTGCTCGCCCGCCACCGGCGACATCCGGCGCAGGCCGGATGGACCCCGAGCCTGACGCATGAAAAAGGAAGAGCCCCGGCCCGATCGGCTGAGGACTCCCCTGGTGGCTCCTGCGGCTGGACTCGAACCAGCAACCGTCCGATTAACAGTCGGATGCTCTGCCATTGAGCTACGCAGGAATGCGCTTGACGCGCAGTGAACTTTAGCAACATCCCGCGGCGACGTCGAATCCGGCGAACCGGAGGAAACGTTGCTATTCCAACGGCATCCTATCGTGTGGGCAGGCCCACACCCTCGCGGACGCGGTTCTCCAGCTCTTGAAGCGCCCGGCGATCCTCCACCTCATCGACCTGTGAGATCAGGGGCCGGGTGACGGAGTACAGCTCGCCGTCCCCGCCTCGACGCACGCTCGCCGTGGCCGTGGCGCCGCTGGGAAGCGTTGTCACGGCACTGTGGATGATGGCCGCCTCCACCCGCTGGCGCAGGGCCTTGGCGAAGGGGGCGACGTCTGCGGCGGCATAGGCGTCGCCATTACGGACTCCTGCCGGAACCTTCAAAACGAGGTCCTCGCGATCCTGCTGCGACCACCTCAGGGTGAAGACGCGCTCCTGCCCGTCCCAGGTCCCCTGCTCCACCTCGTCCCAGGCATGGACCTCGGGTCCGCTTCGCCCGTTGAAGACCACGAGGGCGTCGGCCGTGGCCACCGCCCATGCTGAGCCGTCCGTGTCCAGGGGAACGGCTCCCAGGGCGGGTTCGCGCAGCTGCTCGCGCATCTTCAGCGGAAGCGTGGCGGTGGAGCGGGTGGATGAGCCTTGACGACGTCGCAGGATCGGCATGACCGTCAGGCTACCCGCAGCTACTCGCCCAGCGGGCCACCGGCCGGTCTCAGGTCCCCTGCCGGATCTGCATGCGGCGCTGCTCGAGGGCGGCGATCTGGGAGAACAGCTCGCGGTAGCCCTCCTCCTGGGGCGACATCCGCCGGTGGCGTGAGCGCATCTCGACGAGCCGGCGGTTGATGCCCATGACGGCCAGGGAGTCGAGCACGCCCTTGGCGTAGCGCTCCAGCCCGGAGGCGTCCACCTCGGTGCCGCGTCCCCGGATGGTGGGCAGTGGCAGGGGTGCCACGGCGAGCTCGGTGATGGCGGCCTCGACCAGGCCGATGGCGCCGTCGCGTACCTGCTGGAGCCAACGCAGCGTGGCCCGGCGCTGCGCCTCCTGCTCCCCCATGCCGGCGGCCACCGCCTGCTGAACCAGCCCCGGCACCTCCGCAGTTCCTCCGGCGGCGGCGACGGCCTCGTAGACGGCCCGGTGGGTGAGCTGGCCGAAGGAGTCGGCCCCGAGCTCGTCGGCGCCGGCTTGGTGGGCCGCCACCGGGAACTGGATGATGACGGCCAGGGCCTCACGCTCGAGCTGCTCAACGGGGTCGGTTACCGGCGGCAGCCCCCGCACCGGGACGGCGGCATCGGGGCCGGCGGTCTCATCGGCGGGCCACTGGCCTCCCCGTGCGGCATTGGGCTGCGCCCCCCGCCTGCTGGCGGCCTGGACTGCGGCGTGGACCTCGGCGTCGGGCAGCCCCAGCCATCCGGCCAGCCTGCGGGTGTACTCGCGCTTGAGCGCCCGGTCCCGGATGCCGGCCACCACCGGCGCCGCCGAGCGCAGCCCCCGGACCCGACCTTCGGAGGTGTCCAGGTCCAGGTGGGACAGGGAGGTACGGATGACGAACTCGAACAACGGCACCCGCCGGGACAGCAGGCGCGGGATGCCCGGGTCCCCCTCCTTCATGCGCAGATCACAGGGATCCAGGCCGCCGGGGTCGACGGCCACGAAGGTCTGGGTGGCGAAGCGCTGATCCTCGGCATAGGCGCGCAGGGCGGCCTTCTGGCCGGCCGCGTCACCATCGAAGGTGAAGATGACCTCGCCTCCCCGAGCCTCGCGCCCCTGGCCGGTGACCACGCCCGCCGCGGGGTCGTCCACATCCCCCAGCAGGCGGCGCACCACCCGCACGTGGTCCGCGCCGAAGGCGGTCCCGCACGTGGCCACGGCCGTGGTCACCCCAGACAGGTGCGCGGCCATGACGTCGGTGTAGCCCTCGACGACGACGATCCGGTGGGAGCGGGCGACCTCCCGCTTGGCCAGGTCCAGCCCGTAAAGCACCTGGCTCTTGTGGAAGACGGGGGTCTCGGGGGTGTTGAGGTACTTAGGGCCCTGGTCCTCCTCCGAGAGCTTGCGCGCCCCGAAGCCGACAGTGGCTCCGGTGACGTCGCGGATGGGCCAGATGAGGCGACCACGGAAGCGGTCGTAGACGCGGCGCCCGTCCTGCCCGCCCCGGCTGCACAGACCGGAGTCGACCAGCTCAGCCTCGGTGTAGCCGGCCCCGCGCAGATACCGGGCGAGGTTGTCCCATCCGGCGGGCGCGTAGCCGACGCCGAAGTGCGCGGCGGCATGACGGTCGAAGCCGCGGGCCGTGAGGAAGTCCCGCCCCGGCTGGGCCTCCGGGGTGGCGAGCTGCTCGCGGAACCAGGCCTCGGCCAGGCGGTTGGCGTCCATGAGGCGCTGCCGAGTGCCCGGCTCCACCCCGCGCCGTACCGCACCGCCCTC
This sequence comes from Actinomyces sp. HMSC075C01, assembly GCF_001812965.1. Lineage (NCBI taxonomy): Bacteria > Bacillati > Actinomycetota > Actinomycetes > Actinomycetales > Actinomycetaceae > Actinomyces > Actinomyces sp. HMSC075C01. The sequence continues at coordinate 3,918 of NZ_KV811025.1, read as the reverse complement.
CTCGTAGCGAAGCTGGACCCCGGTGCGGTCGGCGAGATACTCGACCGCCTCGGCGAATCCGAGGTGGTGGATCTTCTCGATGAAGGTGATGACGTCTCCGCCCTCGCCGCAGCCGAAGCAGTGCCAGTAGCCGAGCTGGGGGCGGACGTGGAAGGAGGGGGTGCGTTCGTCGTGGAAGGGGCACAGCCCCTTGAGCGAGCCGACGCCGGCGCTCTTGAGGGTCACGTGCTCACCGACGACGTCCTCAAGCCTGGCGCGCTCACGCACCGCCTCGATGTCCTCACGCCTGATCAGTCCCGCCACAGGGTCATCGTAGGCGAGGGCACCGACATCCTGCGCCAGGGCTTGGACGAGCTGCCCGATCAGTACAGCTAGACCTCGGAGAACATGCCGCACAGTCGGGCGTGCCAGGCCCGCGCGGAGGTGTCCGTCAGGGAGGCGATCTGGTCGACGACCACCCGCAGGCGCTCGTCGTCGTTGTCGGCCCGGTGCCAGACGTCGAGCAGAACCGGGTCGATGCCCTTCCCGCCGCCGGTCATGAGGACGTCGGCGAGGTCGAACACGAGGGTGCGCTGACGCAGGTAGACCGGCTCATGCTCCCTCGGCTCCATGACGTAGCGCACGGCAATGCCCTTGAGGAGGAGGATCTCCGCAGCCGTCTCCTCGGGGATGACGAGCTCGGCCTCGTAGCGGGTCAGAGGTCCGTTGCCGTATGTCTGGCGGGTGGCGGTGGCGACCGCCGAGACGAAGCGTCCGATGATCTCGCTGGTGAGGTTCTTCAGGTGCGCGGCGTCGGCCACGGAACCGTTGTAGGAGCGGATCCAGTAGGGCTGACCGGTCAACCTCTCGAAAGCCGCCCCGAGGGCGTCGGCGCTCAGGTCGGTGCCGTACCAGGCCCGCGTGGCCTCGAGCAGCTCATCAACCTCCTTGGGGTCGGTCAGGCAGGCCGGATCCAGGCGCCCCAGGGCGATGGCGTCCTCGACGTCGTGGACGGAGTAGCCGACGTCGTCGGACAGGTCCATGATCTGCGCCTCGATGCAGCGCCTGCCCTCCGGGGCCCCCTGACGCATCCAGAAGAAGATCTCGGCGTCATCGTCGTAGACGGAGTACTTGCGCGCACTGCGCCCGCTCGGACCGCCCGGTCCCCTGCCCTTGAGCCAGGGGTACTTGGCGACGGCGTCGAGGCTGGCCCGGGTGAGGTTGACACCGACAGGCCGACCGTTCCCGTCGAGGGTCTTGGGCTCCAGGCGGGTGAGGATCCGGAAGGTCTGGGCATTGCCCTCGAAGCCCCCGATCTGGCGGGCCACGACGTCGAGTGCCTTCTCCCCATTGTGCCCGTAGGGAGGATGGCCCAGGTCGTGGGACAGGCAGGCGGTATCGACGACATCGGGGTCGCATCCCAGCGCCTGCCCCAGGGCGCGCCCCACCTGCGCCACTTCCAGGGAGTGGGTGAGCCGGGTGCGCACGAAGTCGTCGGCAGACGGCCCCAGCACCTGGGTCTTGGCCCCCAGGCGCCGCAGTGCCGAGGAGTGCAGGACCCGGGCCCTGTCGCGTTCAAAAGGGGTGCGCTGGGGATTCTTCGCCTGCTCGTGAACGAAGCGCTCAGCGTCCCGCAGCTGGTACCCGGATAGGCCGAAACCGCCGCTTGCGTCGATACGCACAGGCTCTGATCCAGATTTCTGCACTGACATGGTCACAAGGTAACGCAGAAGGGGGTTACGATGGACGTCACCATTCCGACACCGTCCCAGAGGAGCGCCGGTACCCGATCCCTCCAGCTTGTGGTCGCCACGCATCCTCCTCATATCGATGAATCACTTCTCGGACGTCAAGTCCCTGGGCACGCGCCCGGCGGAAGGGAGACACCTGCTGTGACCACCACCACGACTCTCGTTCACCGGCCCTACGACGGTCCGGAAGAGTGGTGGCGCCACGCGTTGGTCTACGAGATCCCCTCACCGGACCTGGGGGCGGCCGACCTGGACCGCACCGACCCCATCATCGAGCACGCCCTCTACCTGGGCATGGATGCGGTACTCATCCGTCCCAGCCTGCTCGACGTCGACACCGAGCTGGACTCGATCCGCCGATTCATCGACAAGGCCAGTGGGCGGGGGCTGCGCACCATCGTGCGCATCTCCGGAGCGCTCGGTCCGATCACGGGCCCCTACGCCAAGCAGAACACTACCTTCGTCACCGGTCTCGAACGAGCCGCTGACGATCTGCTGCGCCGTTCGGAGGCCTACCTGCAGGCCGGTGCGGCCGGGATCGACCTGGGTACGATCGTGCCTCCTCAGCTCACCAGCGAGATCCGGCTGGATCGACTCAGCACCTATTGCGCCATGCTGCACGGACAGCTGGCCGAGTACGTCGACGAGGGCATCCTCGGTGCCGACGTGACCGCCGACTACCCGGAGTCACTCCGTCATCACCTCCAGGACGACTGGGTGCACCACCTGCGCGATGACTGCCTGACGCTGACACGGTGGAACGCCGAGTCCCTCACGTCCCACCTGACCCGGTCACTGGACGAGCACGACCGCTTCGGAGCACCCCCCACCTGGCGATTCCTTCCGCCCCACATTCTCTCCGAGCACCTGGATCCGGGGGACGGACGGCGCTGGTACTCCGTTGACCACGAGGAACGGCTGCGTCGAGGGCTGGCCCTGCAGGCCATGATGCTGGCCCTGCCTGGCTCGCTCTACCTGCGTCAGGGCGACGAGATCTCCCTGACCGACTCCGACAAGCCGACCGCCCCCCTGGAGCTGGCCGACATGGTTGCTGAGCACACCCAGGTGCAGTCCTCCCAGTTCGGCTCTCCGGCTGCGACTGTGCGGCACGCGGCTCACGTGCGCCAGGAGTACAACCTGGCCTGCGCTCCCCTGGCCTTCGTCGTCGGCCTGGAGTGGTGCCCGCCCCAGACCCTCGCGTTCCTGGTGCGCGGTGTCCTGGTCGTCGTCAACACCTCCGACTCCCCCGTCACGTTGCCGGCTGAGGCCAAAGTTCTTCTGTCCTCTCAGCCCCTGCGTCAGGAGGAGGGGCGTCTACTCGTGCCCCCGACGACGACGACGTGGCTGGAGGCCACGACCGTCGCCTAGAGCACACGGGTGCAAGTTTCATCAGTCCCTTGCATTCATTGCATAGGCCAGTTAAATTATGGTGCCAGGCGAGGGACTCCTCGCTCCGGATCTGATTCGAAGGAGAATCCCTGTGGCACCCACCCGCCGATCCTTCCTGACGATGGCGGCCCTGGCCTCCACCGTGCCAACATTGGCAGCCTGCTCCGGCTCACGCAGCACTTCGGGCACGGCAGCCTCGGGGGGTGTTGCCTCGCAGGCATCTGACACCTCCGGAGACAGGTCCAACGCCGACCTGGTCATCTGGGCGGATCAGAAGAAGGCAGACTCTCTCAAGGAGATTGCCAAGACCTGGGGCAATCAGCAGGGCATCTCGGTAGCGGTCCAGACCGTCGCCAATGAAGGTTATTCAGGGGGGTGTTGGGGTTTGTGTGGGTGTGTTACGCAGGGGTGATGGCTCGTTCCTGTGGGAGAATTCTTGTCGCCAGACAAAACCTCTATGGAAACGAGCCATCGCCGTGAAGTGTACCACCGGGCTGAGTGCCCATCAGTTCGCCGAGCTGACCCAGTGGATCAGCCAGAGCAAACCGCTCCACACCATCCCGGCGATCCTCGGGGTGGCCGGGTCGCTGCAGGCGACACTGATCTACCTTCGCCACAACCTTCCCCAGGCCGCCATCGGTGAGCTGCTCGGCGCGTCCCAGCCCACCGTCTCCCGGGCCGTCAAGGCCCGCCCTGAGCTGGTCACCCGCGCCCTGGACGGCTACCTCATCACCGCCGAGGAGGTCGCCCCGGGCTGCGACTACGTCCTGGACGGCACCCTGATGCCCTGCTGGAGCTG
>NZ_KV811024.1:0-784 GCF_001812965.1 Actinomyces sp. HMSC075C01 | reverse complement strand
ATCATGGTCTCCAAGGAGGGGCACTGCCTGACCGACCCGCTCTTCCGGGCCCGCAGCCAGGGGCTGCCGGTCGACGTCGTCGGCGTGGTGGGCAACCATGAGACGCTGCGGGACGTCGCCGAGTTCTACGGGGTGCCCTTCCACCACATCCCGGTCACCAAGGAGACCAAGGAGGCCGCTGAGGCCGAGCTGCTGGGACTGGTGGACTCTCTTAATGTCGAGCTGGTGGTGCTGGCCCGCTACATGCAGATCCTCTCCCCCGCCCTGTGCGAGCGGCTGCACGGGGGCGTCATCAACATTCACCACTCGTTCCTGCCGTCCTTCAAGGGGGCGCGTCCTTACGCCCAGGCGCACGAGCGCGGGGTGAAGCTCATTGGGGCGACGGCGCACTACGTGACGGCGGACCTCGATGAGGGGCCGATCATTGAGCAGGACGTGACGCGGGCAGGCCATGAGGACTCGGTGTCCGTGCTGCAGGCCAAGGGGCAGGACGTCGAGCGTCGGGTGCTGGCGCAGGCGGTGCGCTGGCACACCGAGCACCGGGTGCTGCTCAACGGGCACCGCACCGTCGTCTTCGCCTGAGTGCGCTACCGACCCGTCGCCGTCCGGATGGAGCCGGACAGCGACTGTGTTGTCTCATGTCTTCTGAGAGTTTCGGATGTCATGACTTCTCAAGACACTGGTGGGGTGGGTCTGCCGGATGGGAGAGCTGCTGCTTCGACCTGTCGGAGGGGGCCGGCCCGGTGAGTCTGGTGGCTGCCCGGTGTCGTCTGGATGTACTGCA